>NZ_JBHVVM010000029.1:0-115409 GCF_042883525.1 Streptomyces sp. NPDC058195 | reverse complement strand
GGGGGGGGGGGGGGGGGGGGGGGGCGCGCCCCCCGGCCCCCCCCCCCCCCCCCGCGCTCAGGCCGTCCGGCCGTCCGTACCGTGGACGATGACCTCCGCCGCGGCGAGGCCGCAGACGCGGGCCGCGCCATGGGTGGCGATGTGCAGGGCACCCCTGGGGGCCGCCTGCGGGACGCCCATCTCGACGACGACGGTGCCGGGCCGCCGCGCGACCAGGGCGTCCAGGGCCTCGCCCATCCAGGCGTGGCGGTGGACGTCGCGGACCACGACGACGAGCGGCCGGTCCCCCGCCGCCCGCAGCACGGCCGCGGCCGGGTCCTCGGTCTCGCCGCTGTACGTGCCGGTCCGCGTGCCCGGCACCAGCCGGGCCAGCTCGGCGGCGACGCCCCAGGGGGTCTCGTCGCCGACGGCGATGTTCGACGCGGAGGTGAACGCGGCGACGTAGGCGGGCGTGGTCAGCGGGGCGGCCGAGCCGGTCACCAGGACCGCCCGGCGGGCGGCGACCAGGCCGATGTCGGAACCGGGCGCGGTCCCCTCCTGCGCTGCCGCACCCGACGCCGTACCGGTCCCCCTCGCCGCCTGCGTCCAGGACGCCAGGGCGCGTACCCGGGCCGCGGCGTCCGCGAGCCGCTCCTCGGCCAGTTCGCCGCTGTGCACGGCGCGGACCAGCGCGTCGCGCAGCCGGAGCACCGTGCCGTCGTCCTCCAGGCCGCCGCCGACGCACAGCGCGTCGGCGCCCGCGGCGATCGCGAGGACGGAGCCCTGCTCGATGCCGTACGTCGCGGCGATGGCCTGCATCTCCACGGCGTCGGTGACGATCAGGCCGTCGTAGCCCATCTCCTGGCGCAGCAGCCCGGTGAGGATCTGCGGGCTGACGGTGGCGGGGCGGTCCGGGTCGAGCGCCGGGAGCAGGATGTGCGCGCTCATCACGCACTTGGAGCCGGCCGCGATGGCGGCGCGGAAGGGCACCAGTTCGCGGGCGTGCAGGGTCTCCAGGTCCACGTCGATGCGCGGCATCGCGTGGTGCGAGTCGATCGCGGTGTCGCCGTGCCCCGGGAAGTGCTTGGTGCAGGCGGCGACGCCGGAGGACTGGAGGCCCTCGATGTACGCGGCGGTGTGCCGGGCGACCAGTTCGGTGTCGGCGCCGAAGGAGCGTACGCCGATGATCGGGTTGCCCGGGTTGGAGTTGACGTCGGCGGACGGCGCCCAGTTGAGGTTGACGCCGCATTCGGCGAGCCGGCGGCCGAGTTCCCGGGCGACGTCGCGGGTCAGGCCGAGGTCGTCGACGTGGCCGAGGGCGAGGTTGCCGGGGAAGGAGGAGCCGGTGCGCACCTCCAGGCGGGTGACGTCGCCGCCCTCCTCGTCGATCGCCACGAGGAGGTCCTCGCGCCCGGCCCTGAGCTGGGCGGTGAGCGCGGTGACCTGCTCGGCGGTGCGGATGTTGCGGCCGAAGAGGGCGACGGAGGCGAGGCCCTCGTCGACCCGGCGCAGCACCCAGTCGGGGGCGGTGGTGCCGGTGAATCCGGGCTGGAGGACGGCGAGCGCGTCGCGGGTGACGGTGTCCGTGGTGGATATCGAGGTGGTCATGGGCTGCGTTATCCCTTCACGGCGCCGTCGGTAAGGCCGCTGACGGCCTTGCGCTGCAGGAAGACGAACAGGATGAGGATCGGGATGGCGAAGATCGAGGCGGCCGCCATGGTGGCGCCCCAGTCGTCGCCGAACTGGCTCTGGAACTGGGAGAGCCAGAGCGGCAGCGTCTTGGCCTCGGGGTCCTTGTTGAGGATGAGGACCAGCGGGAACTCGTTCCACGCGGTGATGAAGCCGAAGAGCGAGGTGGCCATCAGGCCGGGAGCGAGCAGCGGCAGGATGACCTTGATGAAGGCCTGCGGGCGGGTGCAGCCATCGACCATGGCGGACTCCTCCAGTTCCTTGGGCACCGCGGCAACGTATCCGCGGAGCGTGAGGATCGTGAAGGGGAGCACCATCACCATGTAGAAGAGGGTCAGCGGGACCAGGCTGTTGAGCATGTCCGCGTCGCGGACCAGGATGTAGATCGCGATGACCATGACTTCCCAGGGCGCCATCTGGGCCAGCATGAAGGTCACGATCAGGCCCTTGCGGCCCTTGAACCGCATACGTGCCAGGGCGAACGAGGCGAAGAGCCCGATGATCAGCGAGCACACCACGGCGCACAGGGTGACGATCAGCGAGTTCCTGACCATCGTCAGGAAGTTCTCGGCGTGGACGGCCGTCGTGAAGTGCTCGAAGGTGATCTCGGTGGGGAACCAGACCGGGGTCTCGGTGATGATGTCGCCGGTCGGCTTGAAGGCCGTACTGAACATCCAGTAGACGGGGAAGACGAGCCCGACGAAGAGGAGGACGGCGATGGCGTTGGGCCAGATGCGGCCGAGCAGTGAGCGCTTCACAGCTCGTCCTCCTCTTGCTTGAGAACGATGCGGAGGTAGTAGGCGGTCAGCCCCAGCATGATCAGGATGGTGAGCAGCGAGATCGCGGCGCCCATGCCGTAGTGCTGGTTGCCGACACCCTCGACGAACGCGTAGATCGGCAGCGTCTCGGTGAGACGGTTGGGGCCGCCCCCGTTGATGATGTAGATCTGCGGGAACGCCTTGAAGACCCAGATGACTTCGAGGAACGTGGTGGCGTAGAGGAAGGGCCGCAGGAACGGCATGGTCACGGAGGTGAAGCTCTTCCAGGGACCGGCGCCGTCGAGGGAGGCCGCTTCGTACAGTTCCCTGGGGATGGTCGTGGTCGCGGCGTAGAGGTTGATCGCCACGAACGGGATCGAGCCCCAGACGATCATCAGGGTGACCACGAAGAACGTGGAGAACTGCGAACCGGTCCAGTTGTAGTCGGCCATCGCATGCCAGCCGAGCTGGTCCAGGACGTAGTTGACGACCCCGAAGCGCGAGGCGAACAGCCACTGGTACACCGTCGACGAGGCCACGATCGGCATGGCCCAGGCGAGCACCAGCCCGAGCATCAGGGCCAGGCGCATCTTCTTGCCGAGGCGGGCGAGCAGCAGGCCGATCAGGGTGCCGAGAAGCATGATCAGCGCGACGTTGACGCCGGTGAACACGATCGTGCGGAGGGTGACCTTCCAGAAGTCCTCACCGGTGAGGATGTCCTGGTAGTTCTGGAAACCGTTCCACTCGGTGACATGCTGGATCAGCTGTCCCATGTTGAGGTTCTGGAACGACAGCATGGCGTTCTTCACCAGGGGATACCCGAGGAAGACCGCCGTCACCGCGAGCGCGGGAACCATCAGCAGGTACGGCGCGGCGCCGATACCCACTCTCCGCTTGTTCCCCCCGTGCTGCCCGACGGGTGGATTCCCGTCCCGGCCGCGGACCGCGGCCGTCTTGGCCACGTCCGAGGGATCGGTCTGCACTGCCATGCTCGCCATCTCTTCCAACAGAGCCCTACACGGAACGATGCGTACGGCCGGGGCGGCGGGTCAGGACCCGCCGCCCCGGCGCGGGACGCGCTAGCTGCGAACTACTGCTGCTGGCTGAGGCGCTTGTTGAGCTCGCCCTCGACCTGCTTGGCGGCGTCGGCGGGCGACTTACCCTGCAGGACCAGCGTCATGTAGGTCTTGATGGGGTTCGGCGGGTTCTCGACCGGCGCCCACTCCGGGATCAGCGGCGTGGTGCCACCGGACTTGGCGGCGGCGGGACCGGCCGCCTCGGCGGCGGGCTGGCCGACGGTGTACTTCTGCATGGCGTCGTTCTTGGGAGACCAGCCGGCCTCCTTGATGAGCGCGCCGTCGTTCTCCTCGGAGAGCGCGATCTTCAGGAACTCCTTGGCGAGGTCCTGCTTCTTGCTGCCCGCGGCCACGGCGAGGTTGGAGCCGCCGAGGAAGACGCCCTCGGGCTTGTCGGCGGTCTCACCGGGGATGGTGAAGAAGCCGATGTCGTCCTTGAGCTTCGGGTTGGCCTTGATGGCGGTGCCGGCCTCGTAGCCCATGGCGATGATGGCGCCGGTCTTGCCCTTGGCGAAGACCTCGGCCTGCTGCGGGGTGGCCTCGTCCTTGTCCTTGGGGGCCTTGGAGTAGGACTGGTACTTCTTGTACACGTCCATGGCCTCGGCGACCTTGGGGTCGGCCAGGTTGGAGACGTACTTGTCGCCTTCCTTCTTGACCGGGGAGACGTCCTTGCCGACGAGCAGGCCGTCGAAGAAGTACCAGTTCTGGCCGGGCAGGTAGATCGGCTCGGCGTCGCCCTTCTTGTCAATGGCCTCGAAGGCCTTGAAGAGCTCGTCGCGGGTCTTCGGCGTCTCGGTGATACCGGCGTCCTTGAAGACCTTCTTGTTGTACATGACGACGCGGTTGCCCACGTACCACGGCAGGGCGTACTGCTTGCCGTCGAAGATGGAGGGCTGGTTGACGCCGTCGGCCCAGGCGGAGCCGATCTCCTTCTTGAGGTCACCGAGGTCGGCGAGGCCACCGGTCTTGGCGTAGGCCGGGGTCTGGGTGTTGCCGATCTCCAGGACGTCCGGCGGGTTGGACTCCGAGAGGGCGGTGGTGACCTTCTGCTGAATGCCGTTCCAGTCCTGGACTTCGATCTTCAGCTTGGCCTTGGTCTTCTTCTCGAACTCATCGGTGACCTTCTTGGTCCACCCGGGCGGGTTCGAGCCGGACATCGTCCAGACCGTCAGGGTCTCGCCCTTGTAGGCATCCGGACCGGCCTTCTTGCCACTGTCTGCGCCGTCGTCCGACCCACACGCGGCGAGGCCGATCATCATGCCCGCGACGCCGATCGCCGCGATGAGCTTGCGCTTCACGCCAAACCCTCCTCAGGGATACTGCAACCCCGCCCACCGCGAAGACATTCGACGAGTACTGCTGGGGCTGGACCTGGTCTTTAATGGTTTAGACCAGTACCGGGAGCTTGGCCTAGACCTTTAGGGGTGTCAAGGGTGTATAAGAAGTGCACTCGCGTCCGTTATAGGACCGACACCTAAGGGAGGGCGACCAGCCGTGACCGGACCGTGCCACCATGTGAGCCGCGACAGACGGAGGAGCCGGTGACGGCAGCAACGCAAGCGTCGGGAAGGCGGATCATGGGTGCCGACGGGGGCAGTACGGAGAACGAGACGGGCGCGGCCACACGGACGGCACGCGTCCCGAAGTACTACCGGCTGAAGCGACATCTGCTGGACATGACGGACACCCTGCCGCCGGGCACCCCCGTGCCCCCGGAGCGGACCCTGGCCGCCGAGTTCGACACCTCGCGCACCACCGTGCGCCAGGCGCTCCAGGAGCTGGTCGTCGAGGGGCGGCTGGAGCGCATCCAGGGCAAGGGCACCTTCGTCGCCAAGCCGAAGGTCTCACAGGCCCTCCAGCTCACCTCGTACACCGAGGACATGCGCGCCCAGGGGCTGGAGCCGACGTCCCAGCTGCTGGACATCGGCTACGTGACGGCCGACGACACCCTCGCCGGGCTGCTCGACATCACCACGGGCGGGCGGGTGCTGCGGATCGAGCGGCTCCGGCTGGCCAGTGGCGAGCCGATGGCGATCGAGACCACTCACCTTTCGGCCAAACGCTTCCCCGCGCTGCGCCGCTCGCTGGTGAAGTACACCTCGCTCTACACCGCGCTGGCCGAGGTCTACGACGTACGACTGGCCGAGGCCGAGGAGACCATCGAGACCTCACTGGCCACCCCGCGCGAGGCCGGCCTGCTCGGCACCGACGTGGGCCTGCCGATGCTGATGCTCTCCCGGCACTCGCTGGACGGGCGGGGCGAACCGGTGGAGTGGGTGCGTTCGGTCTACCGCGGTGACCGGTACAAGTTCGTGGCACGCCTCAAGCGGCCCACCGACTGACCCGGCCGGTCCCCGCCGGGGCGGGGCCGGGGCACGCCCCGAGGTCGCATTCCGGCCACCCCGCCCCTCTTCACCATCCCCGGGCCCCTGTGGAACGCACCACTCCACAGGGGCCTTTCGGCTGCCCTGGTACGGACCAGCCCTCGCACGTATACCGCGTTTCCGTGTATACGTACCAACCGGTCGGACCGTTGCCGGACCGCAATGCGGACGGGGGGTGACGGTGACCGGAACCTCCCCTAGATTTCCTGCGCATTACAAGGGTGATCAGCGAGGGGACGGAGTCGCCGCATGGCAGTGGAACCAGAGGAAAAACCGCCCACCATCACACCGGTCAGAGTGGTCGTCGCCCTCTGTCTCGTCGCGCCGTTCGTGGCGATGCTGTGGGTGAGTTCGTACGCGAAGGTGGAACCCACCTTCATCGGCATCCCGTTCTTCTACTGGTACCAGATGCTCTGGGTGCCGGTCTCCGCCGCGCTCACGATGATCGCGTACAAGCTGTGGCAGCGTGACCAGCGCGCCCGCAAGGGGGGTGGGCAGGCATGAAGGACGGTGTGAACGGCGTCGCGCTCGGCGTCTTCATCTTCTTCTTCGCGGCCGTCACGGTCATGGGCTTCATGGCGGCCCGCTGGCGCAGGGCCGAGAACGAGGCCAGCCTCGACGAATGGGGCCTGGGCGGCCGGTCGTTCGGCACCTGGGTGACCTGGTTCCTGCTCGGCGGCGACCTGTACACGGCGTACACCTTCGTCGCCGTCCCGGCGGCGATCTACGCGGCGGGCGCGGCGGGCTTCTTCGCCGTGCCGTACACGATCCTGGTGTACCCGCTGATCTTCACCTTCCTGCCCAGGCTGTGGTCGGTCTCGCACAAGCACGGCTACGTCACCACCTCGGACTTCGTCCGCGGGCGCTTCGGCTCGAAGGGGCTGTCGCTGGCGATCGCCGTCACCGGCATCCTCGCCACGATGCCGTACATCGCGCTCCAGCTCGTCGGCATCCAGGCGGTGCTGGACGTGATGGGCGTCGGCGGCGGCGAGACCACGCACTGGTTCATCAAGGACCTGCCGCTGCTGATCGCGTTCGCGGTGCTCGCCGCGTACACCTACTCCTCCGGGCTGCGCGCGCCCGCGCTGATCGCGTTCGTCAAGGACGGGCTGATCTACCTGGTCATCGCGGTGGCGATCATCTACATCCCGATCAAGCTGGGCGGCTTCGACGACATCTTCGCCAAGGCGGGCGAGGCGTTCTCGCAGACCAGCGAGGCCACCGGCAAACCGCGCGGCGCGCTCGCACCGGGCGAGGCGGGCCAGTGGGGTTACGCGACGCTGGCACTGGGCTCGGCACTGGCGCTGTTCATGTACCCGCACTCCATCACGGCGACGCTCTCCAGCCGCAGCCGCAACGTGATCCGGCGCAACACCACGATCCTGCCGCTGTACTCGCTGATGCTGGGCCTGCTGGCGCTGCTCGGCTTCATGGCGATCGCCGCCGGGATCAAGGTGGACAACGGCCAGCTGGCCATCCCGCAGCTGTTCGAGACCATGTTCCCGGACTGGTTCGCGGGGGTCGCCTTCGCGGCCATCGGCATCGGCGCGCTGGTGCCCGCCGCGATCATGTCGATCGCGGCGGCGAACCTCTTCACCCGCAACATCTACAAGGACTTCCTGAAGCCGGACGCCACCCCGGCACAGGAGACCAAGGTCTCCAAGCTGGTGTCGCTGCTGGTCAAGGTCGGTGCGCTGGCCTTCGTCCTCACCATGGACAAGACCGTCGCGATCAACTTCCAGCTGCTCGGCGGGATCTGGATCCTCCAGACGATGCCCGCCCTGGTCGGCGGCCTGTTCACCCGCTGGTTCCACCGCTGGGCGCTGCTCGCGGGCTGGGCGGTCGGCATGGTGTACGGGACGGTCGCCGCGTACGGCGTCGCGTCCCCGACCCAGAAGCACTTCGGCGGCTCGTCGGCGGAGATCCCCGGCATCGGCGAGATCGGCTACATCGGCCTCACCGCGTTCGTGCTGAACATGGTGGTGACGGTGGTGCTCACCGTCGTCCTGAACGCCCTGAAGGCACCCGCCGGTACGGACGAGACCTCACCGTCCGACTACACGGCCGACGCGGGCGACCCGGGCGTCCGGGCGGAGCTCCCGGCGGCCACCGCGGGGGCGCCCGGCGGCGGCCACTGACGGCCGCTCCCGCAGGCCCCGTACGGCCCGTTCCCGGGCCCAGGACGGCCCGTTCCCGCCCCTTCCCGAGGGGCTGGGGCGGGCCGTCCGCCGTTCCGGGAATGACCCGGACATGGGTCGGCCGACACAACATCTGGGGGCTGTCTCATCGAGCGGCCCCCACATGTATGCTCGTCCTCGCTGTCGTCGCAGGGGAATCCGGTGCGAATCCGGAACTGTCCCGCAACGGTGTATCCGGTGCGCTTTTGCGCACCCCCGAGTCAGTCCGATGACCTGCCGACAGCGCATCCGGCTCGACCGATCCGGATGCTCAGACGTCCGGGCCTCGCGGTTGGGCCGGTGGACGCCGCGCAGAGTACCGCCCCGGCCCGGGTGCGCCTTTGCGGGCTGCCCCGTTCCCCCGTCGGCCCCGAGCCGAGCGTGGGAGAGCATTCACGTGACCATCGCGCCAGCCGATCCGGCTTCCGTCGCCGCCCCCGCGGCCGTCGAGTCCGAGGCGGCCGCACAGGACGGTCCCGGAGCGGCGCTGCTGCGGACCCTGACCGCCCTCACCGCCGATCTGCCCGACACCGACCCCGGCCGGGTCGCCGCCGCCGCCCTGCGTGGCCGCAGCGCGCGGGCGGACGAGGCCGAGCTGCGTTCGCTGGCCACCGAGGCGGCGGCGGGCCTGATCTCCGAGGACCCCGCGTACTCCCGGCTGGGCGCCCGGCTGCTGACCCTCGCCATCGTGGACGAGGCGGCGGGCCAGGGCGCGGTCTCCTTCTCCGCCTCCCTCGCCGTGGGGCACCGCGAGGGCCTGATCGCGGACCGCACCGCCGCCTTCGTCACCCGGCACGCGGACGCGCTGGACGCACTGGTGGAGCGCTCGCTCGCCGACGGCGCGGACGACCGCTTCGGCTACTTCGGGCTGCGGACCCTGCACAGCCGTTATCTGCTGCGCCACCCGCACACCCGCCAGGTCATCGAGACCCCCCAGCACTTCATGCTGCGGGTGGCCTGTGGTCTCGCCGAGGACGAGTCGCAGCGCGCCCTGGACGAGGTGACCGCGCTGTACGGGCTGATGAGCCGGCTCGACTACCTGCCCTCCTCGCCCACCCTCTTCAACTCCGGCACCCGGCACCCGCAGATGTCCTCCTGCTATCTGCTGGACTCGCCGCTGGACGAGCTGGACTCGATCTACGACCGCTACCACCAGGTGGCCCGGCTCTCGAAGCACGCGGGCGGCATCGGCCTCTCGTACTCCCGCATCCGCTCCCGAGGCTCGCTGATCCGCGGCACCAACGGGCATTCCAACGGCATCGTGCCGTTCCTGAAGACGCTGGACGCCTCGGTCGCCGCGGTCAACCAGGGGGGCCGCCGCAAGGGCGCCGCCGCCGTCTACCTGGAGACCTGGCACGCGGACATCGAGGAGTTCCTGGAGCTGCGCGACAACACGGGCGAGGACCAGCGGCGCACGCACAACCTCAACCTGGCGCACTGGGTGCCGGACGAGTTCATGCGCCGGGTCGAGGCGGACGGCGCGTGGTCGCTGTTCTCACCGGTCGACGTCCCCGAGCTGGTCGATCTGTGGGGTGACCGGTTCGACGCCGCGTACCGGGCGGCGGAGGCCCGGGGGCTGGCCCGCAGGACGCTGCCGGCCCGCGAACTGTACGGCCGGATGATGCGCACCCTCGCCCAGACCGGTCAGGGCTGGATGACCTTCAAGGACGCCTCCAACCGGACCGCGAACCAGACCGCCGAGCCGGGCAGCGTCGTGCACTCCTCGAACCTGTGCACCGAGATCCTGGAGGTCACCGACGACGGCGAGACCGCCGTCTGCAACCTGGGCTCGGTCAACCTCGGCGCGTTCGTCGCCGACGGAGGCATCGACTGGGAGCGGCTGGACGCCACCGTCCGCACCGCGGTGACCTTCCTGGACCGGGTCGTCGACATCAACTTCTACCCGACCGAGCAGGCGGGCCGCTCCAACGCCCAGTGGCGCCCGGTGGGCCTGGGCGCCATGGGCCTCCAGGACGTCTTCTTCCAGCTGCGGCTGCCGTTCGACTCTCCCGGGGCCCGCGCGCTCTC
Organism: Streptomyces sp. NPDC058195; assembly: GCF_042883525.1. Lineage (NCBI taxonomy): Bacteria > Bacillati > Actinomycetota > Actinomycetes > Kitasatosporales > Streptomycetaceae > Streptomyces > Streptomyces sp. NPDC058195. The sequence continues at coordinate 105,318 of NZ_JBHVVM010000029.1, read as the reverse complement.
CACGAAGATCTCCGAGCGGATCATGCTCGCCGCCTACGAGGCGTCCTGCGCGCTCGCGGAGCGCTCGGGCCCGCTGCCCGCCTGGGAGCGGACGCGCGCGGCACGCGGGGTGCTGCACCCCGACCACTACGACACCGAGCTGAACTGGCCGGAGCGCTGGGAGGCGCTGCGCGCCCGGGTCGCGGCGTCCGGGATGCGCAACTCGCTGCTGCTGGCCATCGCGCCGACGGCGACGATCGCCTCGATCGCCGGGGTGTACGAGTGCATCGAGCCGCAGGTCTCCAACCTGTTCAAGCGCGAGACGCTCAGCGGTGAGTTCCTCCAGGTCAACGCGTACCTCGTGGAAGAGCTGAAGCAGCTCGGCGTGTGGGACGCGCGGACCCGCGAGGCGCTGCGCGAGGCGAGCGGCTCCGTGCAGGGCTTCGCCTGGATCCCCGAGGACGTACGGGCCCTGTACCGCACGGCGTGGGAGATCCCGCAGCGCGGCCTGATCGACATGGCGGCGGCCCGTACGCCGTTCCTGGACCAGAGCCAGTCGCTGAACCTGTTCCTGGAGACGCCGACGATCGGCAAGCTCTCCTCGATGTACGCGTACGCCTGGAAGCAGGGGCTGAAGACGACGTACTACCTGCGTTCGCGTCCGGCGACCCGGATCGCCCGCGCGGCCTCCGGCCGGACCGCGACCGCCGCTCCCCTTCCCGTACAGCAGGCGTCGGCGCCCGACGCGGACGCGATCGCCTGCTCCCTCGAAAACCCCGAGTCCTGCGAGGCCTGCCAGTAATGAGCTCCACCAACGCCGGGAAGAACCTGCTCGACCCGGGCTTCGAACTGACCCTGCGTCCCATGCGCTACCCGGACTTCTACGAGCGCTACCGGGACGCGATCAAGAACACCTGGACGGTCGAGGAGGTGGATCTCCACTCCGACGTGGCCGACCTCGCCAAGCTGTCGCCGGGCGAGCAGCACCTGATCGGGCGGCTCGTCGCGTTCTTCGCCACGGGTGACTCGATCGTCTCCAACAACCTGGTGCTGACGCTGTACAAGCACATCAACTCCCCCGAGGCGCGCCTGTACCTGTCGCGGCAGCTCTTCGAGGAGGCCGTGCACGTCCAGTTCTACCTGACGCTGCTGGACACCTATCTGCCCGATCCGGACGACCGGGCGGCGGCGTTCGACGCGGTCGAGGAGATCCCCTCCATCCGCGAGAAGGCGCAGTTCTGCTTCAGGTGGATGGACTCGGTCGAGAAGATCGACCGGCTGGAGACGAAGGCCGACCGCCGCCGCTTCCTCCTCAACCTCATCTGCTTCGCGGCGTGCATCGAGGGCCTGTTCTTCTACGGCGCGTTCGCCTACGTCTACTGGTTCCGCTCGCGGGGTCTGCTGCACGGTCTGGCCACCGGCACCAACTGGGTGTTCCGGGACGAGACGATGCACATGAACTTCGCGTTCGAGGTGGTGGACACCGTCCGCAAGGAGGAGCCCGAGCTCTTCGACGACGAGCTCCGGCAGCAGGTCACCGACATGCTGAAGGAGGCCGTGGCGGCGGAGCTCCAGTTCGGCCGCGATCTGTGCGGTGACGGGCTGCCGGGCATGAACACCGAGTCGATGCGGCAGTACCTGGAGTGCGTCGCCGACCAGCGCCTCACCCGGCTGGGCTTCCCGGCGGTCTACGGTTCGGAGAACCCGTTCTCGTTCATGGAGCTGCAGGGCGTGCAGGAGCTGACGAACTTCTTCGAGCGCCGCCCCTCCGCCTACCAGGTGGCGGTGGAGGGCTCGGTCGCCTTCGACGACGACTTCTAGGCCGGTACGGACGTGGGGCCGGTCCAGCCGCGTGGCGGCGGGACCGGCCCCTTGCCGTACGTGCTTCCTGGAGGCGCGGGCCCCGGACACGGCATCAGAAGCGGGCCCAGCTTCTGATGTACGGACGCCTCGGTACGGGGACGGGCGGCGCCTCCGCGGCGCGGAGCTCGCGGTCGATGCGGCGCTCCCGGGCCAGTCCGGCCAGGGTGATTACCAGGAAGAGGATGATAAGTGCGGATATGCCCAAGACGTTCTGGATTGCGGTCATGGCTCCACTCTCGCCCGTCGCGAGCGAGCGCGGCAGTGGCAGGACTGTCATGAATCATCGAATTACTGCCACACTGGCGTCATGCTGAAGAACGTCGCGGCTCTGCTGCTCAACGAGGTCCACCCCTTCGAGCTGGGTGTGCTGTGCGAGGTGTTCGGGCTCAACCGCAGCAAGGAGGGACTGCCGGTCCACGACTTCGCGGTGGTGTCCGCCGAGGGCCCGGTGCTGCACACCCACGCCGGTTTCACCGTCAGCACCCCGCACGGCCTCGACCGTCTGGAGGAAGCCGACCTCATCGCCGTCCCCGCGGGCGGCCACTACGTGGACCGGAAGTATCCGGAGCCGGTCCTCGAAGCGCTGCGCCGCGCGGTGGACCGGGGTGCCCGCGTGCTGAGCGTCTGCTCCGGCGCGTACGTCCTCGGCGCGGCCGGGCTGCTGGACGGGCGCCGCTGCACCACCCACTGGCGCCACACCCAGGAGCTGGCCCGCCGCTTCCCCCGGGCCGTCGTCGAACCCGACGTGCTGTACGTGGACGAGGGCCAGATCATCACCTCGGCGGGGACCGCGGCCGGGATCGACGCCTGTCTGCACCTGGTCCGGCAGACCTACGGCCCGGACACCGCCAACGCGATCGCCCGCCGCATGGTGGTGCCGCCGCACCGCGACGGCGGCCAGGCCCAGTACATCGAGCGCCCGCTGCCCCGCACCTCCTGCGACACCGTCGGCGAGACGCTCGTCTGGATGGAGCGCCACCTCGACGAGGAGATGACCGTCGAGCAGCTGGCCGCGCAGACCCACATGTCGCCGCGCACCTTCGCCCGCCGCTTCCACCAGGAGACCGGCACCACGCCGTACCGCTGGCTGCTGCGCCAGCGCGTCCTGCTGGCGCAGCACCTGCTGGAGACGTCCGACGAGACGGTGGACACCATCGCCGGGCGGGCCGGTTTCGGGACCGCCGCCGCCCTGCGCCACCAGTTCGTACGCTCCCTGGGCACCACGCCGAACATGTACCGCCGCACCTTCCGTGGACCGGGGGCCGCCCCCGAGGCCGCCTGACCGCACGGGAGAGCCCCGCGCACCGGTCCGCGGGGACCGGAGCGCGGGGCTCCCGGCGTCAGATACCGCAGTTGGGCGCCGACCAGTAGTGCGAGGGGCCCTGGTTCACGTGGATGTGGTCGTTGTGGTCCGGGTAGCCGGGGCCGAGGATCCCGTTGAAGCCGTGGTTGCGGGCCTGCTTGGCGATGGTGCACAGCGCGTGCGGCCCGGAGCCGAGGTCGACGGCGTCCCCGTACATGTGGCGGCTGTTGGACGCGCCCCCGACCGCCGCGTTGCAGGAGGTCGAGCGGAAGCCGCTGGTGACCCGGAGGGGCTGGTCACCCAGCGCGTGCCGCAGCGCCTCCAGCTTCCACATGGAGCTGAGCGCGTTGGCCCTCGCCGTCCCCGCCGCGACCTTGCCCCCGGCCCAGGTGCCGTTGCACGTGTTCAGCTCGGGGTACGTGAAGTGCACCGGGGTGCAGTCGTTGTCCTGGAGCGAGTAGATCTTGGCCTGCGTGGCGGGGCCCGCGATGCCGTCGGCGGCGAGGCCGTAGGCCGCCTGGAAGCGCTTGACGGCGGCGGTGGTGGCGGGCCCGTAGGACCCGTCGATGGCGAGTACCGAGTTGTAGCCGGGGTAGCCGGACACCCGGATCTGGAGCTGGACGACGTCGTTTCCGGTGGCGCCGGGGGCCAGCGTGCGGGTCCAGGTGTAACAGCCGTCGGCCTGCGCGGTCCCGGCGGTCACCACGGCTCCGCCCCACGCGAACGACATGGTCATGACAAGGCCGAGCAGGAGTCGTGCGGTGCGTCTGAGCATGAGGGGGCTCCCCACTCGAAAGAGGTGTGGGGGAAAGACTGGCCCAGGAGTCGACGCGCGTCAACTTCTCGTAAAGAAAAGGCAGTTGACCGCCCGGTGAAGGAAGAACGGACGGGCCCGGCCTTCCTCGGCGGGAAGGACCGGACCCGTCCGCGCAAGCCCGCCGCGTACGTACGGCTCAGTCGTTCGGCACGGTCTCGTAGCGGGGCGTGCCCTCCGCCATCTGCCGCAGCGCGTCCTTGCGGTCCCGCTTCGAGAGCCGGTCGATGTACAGGTAGCCGTACAGGTGGTCCGTCTCGTGCTGGAGGCAGCGGGCGAAGAAGCCGGTGCCCCGGACCTTGATCGGGTTGCCCCGCGCGTCCTGGCCCGTGACCACCGCGTAGTCCGGGCGGGCCAGCTCGGCGTACGCGGTCGGCACCGAGAGGCAGCCCTCGTTGGAGTCGTCCAGCACCCGCCGCTCGGGCGCCAGCTCCTCCAGCACCGGATTGCAGACGGCGCCCACGTGCCGTACGCCCTCGTCGTCCGGGCAGTCGTAGACGAAGACCTTGCGGTCGACACCGATCTGGTTGGCGGCGAGGCCGACGCCCTCCGCCCTCCGCTGGCTCGCGAACATGTCGTCGATCAGCCGGGCCAGCTCGTCGTCGAACTCGGTGACGTCCGCGCACTCCTTGTGAAGCACCGGATTGCCCACGACCGTGATCGGACGGGAGGTGCCACGCTCGCGGTGTGCCGTCTCACGCGCCTCACAGTCCTCGGTGTCCACGACGAATCCCTCGTCGTCGAGGCTGATCTGCTCGTCCGTCTCCTGCTGCGCCATCTCCGCCGTACGCCTTCCTCAGAACCTGAAACCCGGCCGTCCGGCAGTCCCCGGGGCCCGGCTGCCCGTACACCGCGACCGGTGTCCGTACAGCCTACGGGCACCGGTCAGCAGACTTCTTCCAGATCCCGCCACTCGCGGCTGTCCGGGCTGTCGGCCACCCAGCCGTCCAGCAGACCGCGCACCAGCCCGGCCGGTGCGGCTATCCCGCACTCCCGCTCGGGCACCCACAGATCGCCGGAGGTGCGGTGGCCCAGCGGACCGGGATGGCCCGGCTCGCTGTGGTCGTGCGGGTCGAGGTGCTCGCCGTCACCCTCGTCGCTCTCCATCCGGCTCTCCGAGCAGGCCCGGCAGAGCAGCCGCACGGAGGACGACCAGTCCTCGGCGGCGAACCCGGCGTCGGAGGCCAGCTGCTCCAGCGCGTCCCGGTCCGCCTCGGTGGCCGCTTCCAGCAGCACCACCCAGGTCGGCACGGGGGACGGCGCCCACAGCTCGATCTCGTCGAAGACCGGGTAGGAGGGCCCGGCCGCGGTGACCCGCTCGCCGTTCGGCACCCCGTCGTGCAGCACGACCTCGCCCCAGCGGCGGCCGGACGACGGCAGCGGGATGGAGAGCACCTCCATCCGGGCCGGATCGAGCCTGCGGCCCCAGACCACCTCGGCCTCGCCCTCCGGCGACAGCCGCACCGCGGCGCTGCCCAGGTCCATGCCGAGCGGCTCGCTGTTGGCCGCCGAGACGTGCTGTCCGGTGCCCGGCACCTTCAGGCCGTACGCCTGCCACGCCCGGCGGGCCAGCGGCCAGTCCTGGAGCGCGGTGGCGGCGATCCCGACGTTCCACCAGTCCGGAGCGCCGGATTCCTTGCCGAGCAGCGCGACGGCCCGCAGGCCGGCGGCCCGCGCCTGCTCCCAGTCGTGCCGGAACTTGTGCAGCAGCGCCAGGTTGAACCACGACTCGGAGAGCCAGGGCTCCAGGTCCGCCGCACGCGTCAGCAGCGCGCCCGCGTCCTCGTACCGGCCGTCGCCGATCAGCGTGAACGCGCGGTCCGTGGCCTGCCGCCAAGAGGCGGAGGGCCGATGCCGTACCTTCCCGAAGATCCTCACGATTCCCGCCTGTCCCGACTGGACACCCTCTGATTTCCGCTCTCTTCGCATCCAACCATGCCGGGCCGGACGCCCGCTCATTACCCGTGGGTTAGCCGGGCGGAACCGGGGCCGGAGCCCCCCGGGCCAGGACCCTGGCCAGGGATTCCACGACTTCGGGCTGGTAGTCGTGGGCCGTGCCGAGCCTGAGTTGTTCGAGTGCGCCCAGCGGCCCGATGAGACTTTCCCCGCAGAGGTCGTCGTATGCGTTGACGACCCTGACGATCCTGGCGGACAACGGCTGCTCGCGGTAGGGGTCTGCCTGCCGTTCCACGACGACGGCGACGTCCGTGTCCACCCCGGTCTGCCGGACCACCGCGCCGCCGAGCAGCGCGATGCGGCGCTGCTCGGCGGCGGGCAGGGTGGCCGTGGCCCCGTCCGGAACCGGGTCGACCAGCGAGAGCTGGCCGATGTCGTGCATCAGGGCGGCGTACTCCAGGATGGTCAGCCGGCTCCCGGAGAGCCCCAGCTCGCGGCCGACGGCCCGGCAGAGCGCCGCGACCCTGCGGGCGTGACCGGGCGGGGTGTATCCGGCGATCTCGGTGGACCGGGCGAGCGAGGCGATGGTCTGCCGGTAGGTGGTGCGTACGGCGATGAAGCGGCGGAAGGAGACCTGGGTCAGCAGCAGCGGTACGCACAGCACCGGCAGCGCCCACAGCCCGGCGACCGCCACGCCGAGGGCCACCACCACCCCGGTCGCGCAGACCGCCGAGCCGATGCCGGCGAGGCCGCGCAGCTCGTCACGGAGGAGCGGCGGGTAGGGGTGGCCGGTGCGGGCGCACAGCAGCAGAGCGGCGAGCACGGCGTCGCACAGCGCGGTCAGGACCAGGATCAGGAGCAGGACCAGGACGTAGTACGGGCCCTCGGCGAGCCGCCCCCCGAGGTACAGCGGCTGGAAGCAGACGGCGGCGAAGGTCACCGTCAGGACACGACGGGCCACCCGGTCGGGGGCGGGTCCGGTGCCGCGCGCCACATGGGGCACCGAGGCCACCAGCTGGGCCGCGACGAGCACGGCGATCACCTGGTGCACCCCGTGCGCGGTCGGCGCGCTGCCGCTGCGGCCGAGCAGGGCGTACGCCAGCGCCCCGGCCGCGCCGAGCGGTGCGGGCTCGCGCTCCCCGGGCAGCGCGCCCCACCGGGTGAGCTCGCCGAGCGCGATCAGCACGCCGAAGGCGAGGGCGTGCCCGGGGTCGTGGACGCCCTCCCAGAGGGTGAGGCCGAGCCCTGCGGCGGCGAGCAGCGCCGCGACGGCGCGGACGGCGGGGGCGACGAGCAGCACGAGGGGCGTGGTGGCCCCGGCGCGGGTCATCCGCGGCGGTCCGCGATCGGCTGCGGACCGGACGCGGGAACCCGGCCGGGACGGGGACCGCCGGACCGCGCGGGACCGTCCGGCAACACAGGACCGCCGGACCGCACGGAGCCATCCGGCGGCACAGGTCCCTCTTCCGGGCCCGCGGTCGTCGCCGCCGACCAGCCGTGCCGCTCCAGACCGCGTGCCAGCGCCCGGACCATCCGCGGGTCGAACTGCGTACCCGCGCACCGCTTCAGCTCCGCCAGCGCCGCGGGGACCGGCCTGCCCCGCCGGTAGGAGCGGGTCGAGGTCATCGCGTCGAAGGCGTCGGCCACCGCGACGACCCGGGCGAACTCCGGGATCTCGCGCCCGCTCAGTCCGTACGGGTAGCCACTGCCGTCGAGCCGTTCGTGGTGGTGCAGGATGGCGGCCCGCGCCTCGCCGAGGAAGCCGATGCCGCGCACGATCTCGTGCCCGTACTCCGGGTGCAGCTCGATCACCTGCCGTTCCTCCGGGGTGAGCGGCCCGTCCTTGCGGAGCACCCGGGTGGGGACGCCGAGCTTGCCGACGTCGTGCAGGATCCCGGCGAACCGGACGACCTCCGTGCGGTCCTGGTCCATGCCCAGTTCGCGGGCGATCAGGACGGAGGCCCGCCCGACCCGCTCGCTGTGGCCCCGGGTGTAGGTGTCCTTGAGGTCGACGGCCTGCACCAGGGCCCGGATCGTGGCGCGGTGCGCGGCGTGCTCGCGGTGGTACTGGGCGAAGACCCAGCAGGAGATGTACATCGGCAGCAGGACGATGAGCGCGGACAGCGGCCCGTACGGACCGTGCCACAGGACCGCCATCATCAGCCCGGCCAGTCCGTGCACCAGATGCGGGCCCAGCGAGCGGCTCAGCAGCCCGTTCCAGGCCCGCCGCGGCGGAAGCCGTTCGGCGGCGACCAGGATCGATCCGTCCAGCGCGGCCAGTACGAGACTGAAGGCGAGCACGGCCGCGCAGCCAGGCACGATCGCGTACGGGAGGTCGGGGAGCCGGCCGGGGCCGCCGAGCGTGGCCCGGCCGTCGAGCAGTCCGTGGACGGTCGCGGCGGCCCAGACCGTGACGGCGAGCTGCGCGGCCCGCCAGACGCGCCGCGCGGTGGCGGGCGGCCGCTCCACCCGGCCGACGAGCGAACCGGGCACGGCGACCAGGGCCGCCGCGGCGGGCGGCAGCAGGAAGGCGGCGGCGAGCAGCAGCGGAAAGAACGATCCGGCACGGATCGGCAGGGAGCCGCTGGGGAAGGGGCGGCGCCCGGGGAGTTCACAGGCGAGATAGAGCCCGGCCAGCAGGGCGACGGTGCCCCAGGGAGTCCGGGCGCCGCCCGGCAGCGCGGGTGCCGCACAGCACAGAGCGCCTGCCGCGACGGCCGTGATGTACGCGCGGGCCGCCCCGCGTGTGGCTCTCACCCGCTCGGCCCGCCCTCCGACGTCGTCAATGGAGGCGCCACGCTAGCGATGTGCGCGACCGATCGAGCGTCAATGAGCCTGATTAGCACATTCGGGTGATGCGGGGGCGGCGGCCGGGACGGACCGGCCGCCGGGAGTCACTCCGTGGCGGCGGTCGGCTGCTCGCTGCCCGCGGCCGTGATGTCCTGCTCGGGGACGGCCTGCCCCGAGCGGATCAGGTCGATCCGGCCCATCACCTTGGACCGCAGGTCACTGGGAACGTCGTCCTGACCGCAGCACCGCTTCACCAGCTTCTTGACGGCCTGCTCCAGGCCGTACTTCTCCAGGCACGGGGAGCACTCCTCGAAGTGCACCTCGAACTTGGTGCAGTCACTGTCGGGCATCTCGTGGTCGAGGAACTCGTAGAGATGGTCGAGGACTTCCGAGCAGTCCGTCTCGTGCGGCTCTCCGCAGCTCATGAGCCCGAGCCTTTCCGATCGTCCGACTCTCCGGCACCGGCCGGGACGAGCCCGCGCTCACGGGCGTAGTCCTCCAGCATGCCGCGCAACTGGCGGCGGCCCCGGTGCAGTCGGGACATCACCGTACCGATGGGAGTCCCCATGATGTCCGCGATCTCCTTGTACGCAAAGCCCTCGACATCCGCGAGGTAGACGGCGATGCGGAACTCTTCGGGGATCGCCTGGAGCGCGGCCTTCACGTCGGAGTCGGGCAGGTGGTCGAGCGCCTGCGACTCCGCCGAGCGCAGGCCGGTCGACATGTGCGACTCGGCGCGCGCCAGCTGCCAGTCCTCGATCTCCTCGGCGGCGCTGCGCTGCGGCTCGCGCTGCTTCTTGCGGTACGAGTTGATGAAGGTGTTGGTGAGAATGCGGTACATCCACGCCTTGAGGTTGGTGCCCTCGCGGAACTGGTGGAAGGAGCCGTACGCCTTGGCGTAGGTCTCCTGGACCAGGTCCTCGGCGTCCGCGGGGTTGCGCGTCATGCGCAGCGCGGCCGAGTACATCTGGTCGAGATATCCGAGCGCGTCCCGTTCGAAGCGCGCGTTGCGCTCAGCGGGCGTCTCCTGTGCGCGGCCGTCGTCGGTCCCTGTATCGGTCCCAGTGACCGGACCCACCTCCTCCAACGCCGTGGCGGATCCGCGACCGGTTCCGCTCGAATCGGAGAATAGTCGACCTTGCTTCTGGACGGGCTGTCGATCATTTCCGCCCGGACCCCGCTCAGCAGTGGTCCTGGCCGCGTGCAGCACTGTCCACTCCAGGTCAGCGGTGTTCGAGCGGCGCGGGCAGATGGTCGAACCCATGCGACGGACTCCCTCTCCACAACGACGTTTGCGTACCGATGACTCCGACAACAGCGGCCCCGCGCCGGGCATTCCCGCGGCACGCCACAGGGGTACGCCCCCGTCCCAGCGGTACGCGGTGAGAGGCTCGTCACGCCAGGGCGGCCAGCCAGCCGGTCACGGCTCCGGTCAGGATCTCCAGCGCCGCCTCCTGGCCCGGCCCGGTCTTCTTCGGTACGGCGAAGCCGTGGTCGCCGCCGGGCACCTCGGCGATCCCGTACTCCCCCGGCGGGAACTCGGCGGGGCGCCCGAACGGGTCGCGACCGCCCTGCACGACGAAGGCGGGGACGCCGGTGCCGAGGAGTTCGCCGGCCCGGGACTTCTCCGGCTTGCCCGGAGGATGCAGCGGAAAGGCGAGCGCGAGCACCCCGCGGGCGCCCAGCTCCGCCGCCGTACGGCAGGCCACCCGGGCCCCGGCGCTCCGCCCGCCCGCGACGACCGGCGGCCCGGCGGCGGCCAGCGCGGGCCACACCCCCCGCCATCCGGTGTCCAGGGTCTTCGGGGCGGGGGCGAGCTTCTTCCCGGCCACCCGCCACGGCTGCTCCACCAGGGCGACGGTGACCCCGTGGGCGGGGAGCGCGGCGGCCAGGGCCTGGAGGTCGCGGGCCTCGATGCCGCCGCCCGCGCCGTGCCCGAGGGCCAGCACCAGGCGGGCGCCGCCGGTCGCGGGGTGCCAGGTGATCCTCGCCGGTCCGGCGCCGGTGCCGACCAGGTCGGTGGTCCGGGCTCCGTGGCCCGTCTCTGCTGTGCTCACGTGCCCCATCCTCGCCGCCGTGCCCTCAGAAGAGGGTGCCCATCTCCGGCGCGGCCAGTTCTTCCAGCAGTTCGGGCCCGTTGTTGCGGACGTTGCTGACGGCGGTGGCCACCGGGTAGGCCCGCATCAGCCCGGCGGGCGGCGGCGTGAGCAGCGACCGCAGCTCGTCGACGTCGGTGCGCGCGGGGTCGAGCCAGGCGTCCCAGCGGTCCGGGGTCAGCATCAGCGGCATCCGGGGGTGGATGTCGGCGAGCGTGGCCGGGCCCTCGGCGGGAGCGACGGCGAGCGGGGTGGTCTCGGCCTCGGTCGTGATCACCGAGCAGGTCGCCCACCAGGCCAGCGGGTGGTCGTCCGGGAGGGTCCGGTCGCGCCAGAACTCGTACAGTCCGGCCATCGCGAAGACCGAGCCGTCGGCGGGTGTCACGAAATACGGCTGCTTGCGCGGGCGCTTGCGCTTCCCCTTCTCCTCCAGGTGCCGCTCGTCGGCGCCGGTGACCCACTCGTAGTAGCCATCGGCGGGCAGGACGCAGCGCCGGGAGACGAAGGGGCGGCGGAAGGACGGCTTCTCGTGGACGGTCTCCGCGCGGGCGTTGATCATCCGGGCGGCGCCTTCCGGCGACTTGGCCCAGGACGGCACGAGCCCCCACTTCAGTACGCGCATCTGGCGAACCGGACGCCGGTCCTCTGCGTCCTTCAAAGGACGCTCCAGCACGGCGTAGACCTCCTTGGTGGGGGCCACGTTCCAATCGGGTGCCAGGCTCTCGGCCGGTTCCCACTTCTCGACCTGGAAAAGTCCGGTCAGGTCCTCGGGCCGCCGACTCGCTGCATACCGTCCGCACATAAGTGCCAGACTGCCACGACCGTCGCACCGGCAGGACGCCGATACCGCAAGCCGAACCACGAGGAGCCGCCCGCGTCATGGACAGCACCGATCTGGGCAATCTCTGGGACCGGGTCTTCGGCACCCAGCCGGCCCCCGAGCAGTGGCTGGTGGTGGTGACCGGCACGCTCGCGCTGATCGCCGTCGTGCCGAACCCGCTGTGGCGGCTGGCCCGCAACGCGATCACCATCGCGCACGAGGGCGGGCACGGGCTGATCGCGCTCCTCACCGGGCGGCAGCTCTCCGGCATCCGGCTGCACTCGGACACCAGCGGGCTGACCGTCAGCCGCGGCAGACCGACCGGTATCGGGATGGTCCTGACCGCCGCCGCGGGCTACACCGCCCCGCCGCTGCTGGGGCTCGGCGGCGCGTGGCTGCTGACCGAGGGCCGGATCACCCTGCTGCTGTGGGTGGCCACCGCGCTGCTCGCGGCGATGCTGGTGATGATCCGCAATGTGTACGGGGCGCTGACGGTGATCCTCACCGGCTCCGCCTTCCTGCTGGTGTCCTGGCTGGCGTCGCCGGACTGGCAGGCGTTCTTCGCGTACACCGTGGTCTGGTTCCTGCTGCTCGGCGGGGTGCGCCCGGCTTTCGAGCTCCAGTCGAAGCGGCGGTACGGCGGGGCGCCGGACTCCGACGCGGACCAGCTGTCGCGGCTGACGGACGTGCCGGCCGCGCTCTGGCTCTTCCTCTTCCACGCGGTGTCGCTCTGCTCGCTGATCGGCGGCGGGCGCTGGCTGCTCGGGCTCTGAACGGACACGGGCGTCCTCCACGGACGCCACGACGCCGTGACCGTGGCCCGTTCCCTTCGCTTTTGTTCAGGATTAGGCATGGTGGGTAGCCACTAAGGTAAGGACCATGACCGAGAGTTCCGCGCACCCTGCCCTCTGGCCCGCCCCGCACGCGACCGGGGCCGTCGACGCGACGGTCACCGTCCCCGGATCGAAATCGGTCACCAACCGCGCGCTCGTCCTCGCCGCGCTCGCCGCCGAGCCGGGCTGGCTGCGCCGCCCGCTGCGCTCCCGCGACACGCTGCTGATGGCCGAGGCGCTGCGCTCGATGGGCGTCGGCATCGAGGAGGGTGTCGGGCCGGACGGCACCGGCGAGGCCTGGCGGGTCATCCCGGCCGGACTGCACGGCCCCACCACGGTCGATGTCGGCAACGCCGGTACGGTGATGCGCTTCCTTCCGCCGGTCGCGGCCCTCGCCGACGGCCCGGTCCGCTTCGACGGCGACCCGCGCGCGTACGAGCGCCCGCTGACCGGTGTGATCGAGGCGCTGCGGACGCTCGGCGCCCGGATCGACGACGAGGGGCGCGGCTCGCTGCCGATGACGGTGCACGGCAGCGGGGCGCTGGACGGGGGCGCGGTGGAGATCGACGCCTCCTCGTCCTCGCAGTTCGTCTCGGCGCTGCTGCTGTCGGCACCGCGCTTCAACCAGGGCGTCGAGGTCCGCCACACCGGCGGACGGCTCCCCTCCATGCCGCACATCCGGATGACCGTCGACATGCTGCGGGCCGTCGGCGCGCAGGTCGACGAGCCGGAGACGGGCGGCGAGCCGAACGTCTGGCGGGTCACGCACTCCGCCCTGCTCGGCCGTGACCTGACCATCGAGCCCGACCTCTCCAACGCCCAGCCCTTCCTCGCGGCCGCGCTGGTCACCGGCGGCCGGGTCACCATCCCCGACTGGCCCGAGCGCACCACTCAGCCGGGCGACGCGCTGCGGGAGATCTTCACGGCGATGGGCGGCAGCTGCGAGCTGACCGAGCGCGGCCTCACCCTCACCGGTTCCGGCCGCGTCCACGGCATCGACGTCGACCTCGGCGAGGTCGGCGAGCTGACCCCGGTCATCGCCGCGGTCGCCGCGCTCGCCGACTCGCCGTCCACCCTGAGCGGAGTCGCCCACCTGCGGCTGCACGAGACGGACCGGCTGGCCGCACTCACCAAGGAGATCAACGAGCTCGGCGGCGATGTCACCGAGACCGCCGACGGCCTCCACATCCGGCCCCGCCCGCTGCGCGGCGGTACCTTCCATACATACGACGACCACCGGATGGCGACCGCCGGGTCGGTCATCGGCCTGGCCGTACCCGGAGTGGAGATCGAGAACGTGGCGACAACCGCCAAGACCCTGCCGGACTTCCCGCAGATGTGGACCGGAATGCTCGGGGCCTGAGACATGCGCCGCTACGGCAAGCACACCGACGAGGACGACGTCCGGGTCCGCCCCAACCGCAAGGGCAACCGGCCCCGTACCCACACCCGCCCCAAGCACGAGGACGCCGAGGAGGGCATGGTCCTCACCGTGGACCGGGGCCGCCTCACCTGCCTCGTCGACGACCGTACGATCGTCGCGATGAAGGCCCGCGAGCTGGGCCGGAAGGCCGCCGTGGTGGGCGACCGGGTCTCGCTCGTCGGAGACCTCTCCGGCGACAAGGACACCCTCGCCCGGATCGTGCGCATCAGTGAGCGCCGCTCGGTGCTGCGCCGGACGGCGGACGACGACGATCCGTACGAGCGGGTCGTCGTCGCCAACGCCGACCAGCTGGCCATCGTCACCGCGCTCGCCGATCCGGAACCCCGCCCGCGGATGATCGACCGCTGTCTGGTCGCCGCGTACGACGGCGGGCTCTCCCCGCTCCTGGTGCTCACCAAGTCCGACCTGGCCTCCCCGGACAAGCTGCTGGAGGCGTACATCCCGCTGGGCGTCCCGTACGTGGTGACCAGCCGCGAGGAGCTGGAGAACGGCGACGCGGCCGACCGGGTCCGCGAACAGCTCAACGACCGGGTCACCGCCTTCGTCGGGCACTCCGGCGTCGGCAAGACCACCCTGGTCAACGCCCTGGTGCCGAAGGACCGGCGGCGTACGACGGGTGTGGTCAACGCGGTCACCGGCCGCGGCCGGCACACCACCACCTCGGCCCTGGCGCTGCCGCTGCCCGACGACCGGGGCTGGGTGATCGACACCCCCGGCGTGCGTTCCTTCGGGCTCAACCACATCGACCCGTCCCGGGTGATCCACGCCTTCCCGGACCTGGAGCCCGGCGCCGGGGAATGCCCGCGCGGCTGCACCCACGACAGCCGCCAACCGGAATGCGCCCTGGACGCCTGGGTCGCGGACGGCCACGCCGATCCGGCCCGGCTGGACTCGCTGCGCAGACTGCTGGCCACCCGGGAACGGCGCGAGGGTGACTGATCCGATCGCGTTTGCGATCCACTCCAGCAGGTAAATTCATCATCACACTCAGCGCGATCACATTCGGCGTGATCACACGACGTGGCAAGGCGGCCACCGGTCGGGAGGGCAGGGACGATGGCGTGGTTGCTGGTCGTGGTCGCAGGGCTCCTGGAAACCGGTTTCGCCGTCTGTCTGAAGCTCTCGCACGGCTTCACCCGGCTCTGGCCGACCATCGCGTTCGCCGTCTTCGCGCTCGGCAGCTTCGGTCTGCTGACGCTGTCGCTGAAGAAGCTCGACGTGGGGCCCGCCTATGCCGTGTGGACCGGCATCGGCGCGGCGGGCACCGCGATCTACGGCATGGTCTTCCTGGATGACGTGGTCTCCACGCTCAAGCTGGTCT
Source organism: Streptomyces sp. NPDC058195 (assembly GCF_042883525.1). Classification (NCBI taxonomy): domain Bacteria; kingdom Bacillati; phylum Actinomycetota; class Actinomycetes; order Kitasatosporales; family Streptomycetaceae; genus Streptomyces; species Streptomyces sp. NPDC058195. The sequence goes on along the minus strand of NZ_JBHVVM010000029.1, from coordinate 90,159 downwards.
CGATCTCCCTGGTCGTCCTCGGGGTGATCGGCCTCCAGCTCTCGGGCTCCTCGCACTGACGGCGCCGACACGGTCGTGTAGCCCTGTTCACCTGCGGTCGATACTGTGACGGCATGCCCGATTACCACGATGACCTGCGCCTTGCCCATGTGCTGGCGGACGCCGCCGACGCGGCGACGATGGACCGGTTCAAGGCGCTCGACCTCAAGGTCGAGACCAAGCCGGACATGACGCCGGTGACCGAGGCCGACAAGGCCGCCGAGGAGATCATCCGAGGCCACCTCCACCGGGCCCGCCCGCGCGACGCGATCCTGGGCGAGGAGTTCGGGATCGAGGGCACCGGCCCCCGGCGCTGGGTCATCGACCCGATCGACGGCACCAAGAACTACGTACGCGGCGTGCCGGTCTGGGCGACGCTGATCTCGCTGATGGAAGAGGGCGAGGGCGGTTTCCAGCCGGTCGTCGGCGTGGTGTCCGCGCCCGCGCTGAACCGGCGCTGGTGGGCCGCGAAGGGGGCGGGCGCGTACACCGGCCGCAGCCTGACCTCCGCCACCCGGCTCGGGGTGTCCGGGGTGGAGCGGATCGCGGACGCGTCCTTCGCGTACGCCTCGCTGAGCGGCTGGGAGGAGCAGGGGCGCCTCGACGGGTTCCTCGATCTGACCAGGGCCTGCTGGCGCACCCGCGGGTACGGGGACTTCTGGCCGTACATGATGGTCGCCGAGGGTTCGGTGGACATCTGCGCGGAGCCGGAGCTGTCGCTCTGGGACATGGCCGCCAACGCCATCGTCGTCCAGGAGGCGGGCGGGACGTTCACCAGCCTGGACGGGGTACCGGGTCCGGGCGGCGGCAACGCGGCGGCGTCCAACGGACTGCTCCACCACGAGCTGCTCGGCTATCTGAACCAGCGCTACTGACCGCCGCGCCCCGGGGCGGGACGCGGTTGTTCCGCCCCGGTATCGGTGCGACGCTGGGACTCCCAGGGCCCTTGAGCAGGTGCATCCGCCCGCGCGGCCGTCCGCCGAGGAGGTGGCCCGCCATGCTCGTCCGTGACGCCATGAGCACGCTGGTCCTCACCGTCCGCTCCACCGATACGCTCCGCCTCGCCGCCCGGCTGATGTCGCGGCACCGCGTCGGAGCCGTGGTCGCCCTCGGCACGGACGAGGACGGCGGGGAACGCGTCCTTGGCATCCTCACCGAGCGGGACGTCCTCGACGCGGTCGGCTCCGGCCTGGACCCGGGCGCCGAGCCCGCCAGCGCCCACACCACCACCGAGGTGGTCTGCGCCGCGCCCGCCTGGCCCCTGGAGCGGGCCGCGGAGGCCATGACGCGAGGCGGCTTCCGCCACTTGATCGTGCTGGACGGCCACCGCCCCGTGGGCATCGTCTCGCTCCGCGACATCCTGCGCTGCTGGGCCCCGTCCGGCCGCCATCACGCGGACCTCGGCGGCTGACCCGGCGAACCCGGCCCGGAGCCGCCGGGAGAACGGCCGGTGGGCCGGTCCCCTCCGAGGAGGAGACCGGCCCACCGTCGACGGCAGCCGCCCGGATCAGCCGCGCAGGGCCTGGACCGCGGCCTCCAGACGCTTGCCGAAGTCACCGTCCGCCTGGCGGAAGTTGCTGATCGCGCGCTCGGCGATGTCGTCGCGCGACACCTTGGCGATGAACCCGGCGAGGTTCTCCACCAGCCGCGCCTTCTCCTCCTCGGAGAACAGCCGGTAGAGGTTCCCCGCCTGCACGAAGTCGTTGTCCTCGGCGTGGGTCGCCGCCGCGTGCGTGTGCACGTCTCCGCTGACGGGAGTGGCCTCCCACAGCGGACGGCCGGTCTCGAACGGGCCGCCGAAGCTGTTCGGCTCGTAGTTCTTCGCACCCTTGTGACGGCCGTCGTAGAGGAAGCCGTCACGGCTGTTCGTACGCGCCTCGGTGGCGTGCGGGCGGTTCACCGGCAGGTGGTCGGCGTTGATGCCGACGCGGTAGCGGTGGGCGTCGCCGTACGCGAACAGGCGGCCCTGGAGCATCTTGTCCGGGGACGGGCCGATGCCCGGCACGAAGTGCGCGGGGCTGAAGATCGACTGCTCGACCTCGGCGAAGATGTTCTCCGGGTTGCGGTTGAGCTCAAGCTTCCCGATCTCGACCGGCGGGTAGTCCTCGTGCGGCCACACCTTGGTGAGGTCGAACGGGTTGAAGCGGTACGTGGCCGCCTCGGCCGCCGGCATGATCTGGACCTGCACCGTCCAGCTCGGGAATTCGCCGCGCTCGATGGCCTCGCGCAGGTCGCGCTGGTGGCTGTCGGGGTCCTCACCGGCGAGCTTGTTGGCCTCGGCCTGGGTGAGGTTCTTGATGCCCTGGTCGGTCTTGAAGTGGTACTTGACCCAGAAGACCTCGCCCGCCTCGTTGCTCCACTGGTACGTGTGCGAGCCGTAGCCGTTCATGTGACGGTACGAGGCCGGGATGCCCCGGTCACCGAAGAGCCAGGTCACCTGGTGCGTCGACTCCGGCGACAGCCCCCAGAAGTCCCAGACGTTGTCCGCCTCCTGCGAGCCGCTGTACGGGTCGCGCTTCTGGGTGTGGATGAAGTCGGGGAACTTGATGGCGTCCTGGATGAAGAACACCGGGGTGTTGTTGCCGACGAGGTCGTAGTTGCCCTCCTCGGTGTAGAACTTCAGCGCGAAGCCACGGGGGTCACGCACCGCGTCGGCCGCACCGAGGTTGCCCGCCACGGTCGAGAAGCGGAGGAAGGTCTCCGTCTGCTTGCCGACCTCCGAGAGGAACTTCGCCCGCGTCCACTGCGAGACGTCCCGGGTCAGCGTGAACGTGCCGTACGCACCGGCGCCCCGGGCGTGCACGATGCGCTCCGGAATGCGCTCGCGGTTGAAGTGCGCGAGCTTCTCCAGCAGCGACTGGTCCTGCACCAGGACCGGACCGCCGACGCCCGCGGTCTGGCTGTTCTGGTTGTCGGCGACCGGCGCGCCGGCCTCCGTGGTGAGCGGTCCCTGCGTCACGTGCGCCTCCTGCGTCGTTCCTGCACATTCGTCATGTCGTGCACAGCCTGTCCCTTGGCGTATGCCGCTGCCGATCCTACAATGGACAAAGTCCAAGTCAAGCGAAAGTCCAAATTCACACCTGTTCGGGACACGGTCCCTCGACTGTTAGGCTTACCCCTATGAGTGACCTGTTGGAACGACTTCGGAACCGCGGATGGCGCATGACCGCGCAGCGCCGCGTCGTGGCCGAGGTTCTCGACGGGGACCATGTGCACCTGACGGCGGACGAGGTCCACGCACGGGCCGTGACGAAGCTGCCCGAGATCTCCCGCGCCACCGTGTACAACACGCTGGGCGAGATGGTGACGCTCGGCGAGGTCATCGAAGTCTCCACAGACCGCCGCGCCAAGCGGTACGACCCGAACGCGCACCGGCCCCACCACCACCTGGTCTGCGCCCGCTGCGGCACGATCCGCGACGTGCACCCGGCCGGTGACCCGATGGCGGACCTGCCGAGCGACGAGCGCTTCGGGTTCTCGGTCTCCGGAGTCGAGGTGACCTACCGGGGCATCTGCCCGAGCTGCGCGGCCACCACCGCCTGACCACATCGCCACGAGAAGGGCCCCGGCACGCGATCCCGCGCGCCGGGGCCCTTCTCGTGCACTCACCCGCGGAAGACTCCGCACACTCACATGCAGAAGGCCGGACCCTGTAAAGGATCCGGCCTTCTGTTTCAGTAGCGGGGACAGGATTTGAACCTGCGACCTCTGGGTTATGAGCCCAGCGAGCTACCGAGCTGCTCCACCCCGCGTCGTTGTGTTTAGAACTGTACGTCACCGCTCCGGACCAGCGCAAATCAATGAAGCGCGCACCGCCCGGAGGGCGTCCGGCCCCGTTCGGCCGGACGCCCTCCGGGCCCTGCTACGCGGTCAGCTCCTGGTGCAGCGCCTCCCGCAGCCGGGCGGCGCGCTCGGCGACCTCCGCGGGGCCCAGCTCGACCGCCCGCGCGCACCAGCGCTGCCCCTCGGTGAGCTCGCCGCGCCGGGCGGCCAGCAGGGCGAGGCGCAGCGCGGCCCGGCCGTGGCCGTCGTTCGCCGCCCGGCTCCACCAGAGCGCGGCCTCGGGTTCGCTGCCCTCGCGGGCCAGCAGCAGCCCGAGGTTGAAGGCGCCGTTGCGGCTGCCCGCCTCGGCGGCCTCGCGGTACCAGCGGGCGGCGCTGTCCATGTCGCCGCGGGCCGCCGCGAGCATCCCGACCCGGACCTGGGCACGGCGGTGCCCCTGCTCGGCGGCCCGCTCGTACCACTCCTCGCACTCGGTCTTCTCGGGCATCGGTTCGCCGAGGGCGGGCGGGCCGTGCGGCGGCTGACGCGAGTCCAGCACTCCGGCCAGCCGGAAGGCCGCCTCCGCGCTGCCGCCACCGGCCGCGCACCGCAGATGCCGCTCGGCCTCCTGCTCCTCGCCCTGGTGCAGGAGAGCCATGCCGACCTGGAGGGCGGCCTCGGTGTGCCCGGCCGCCGCGGCACGCTCGTACCAGACCAGCGCCATGCGGTCCTCGTCCCGCCCGGAGTAGAGGATGCCGAGGTTGAACGCCGCGTCCACGCTGCCCGCCTCGGCCGCCTTGGAGAACCAGGGCTCGGCGCCGGTCGCGTCGTCCGCCTGGAGCAGGAGCACGGCCAGCGCGTTGGCGGCCTCGCGGTGGCCCGCGTACGCGGCGCGGCGGTACCACTGCTCGGCCTGCGGTGTGCGGTCCTGGGCGGCGCAGAGCAGGCCCAGGTTGTAGGCGCCGTTGACATCGCCCGCGTCCATGGCGGCGCGGTACCAGCGCTCAGCGGTCTGCTGTTCGCCACGGGCGGCGTGGAGGGCGCCCAGCGCGTTGGCGGCGTTGCCGTCGCCCTCCTGGGCGGCGCGCAGCCACCAGACGGCGGCGCTCTCCTCGTCGCCCGCGTCCCGCAGCAGGAAGCCGAGCGCACAGGCGGCGCGCGCCTCGCCCGCCTTCGCGGAGATGAGGTACCAGCGGCCAGCCTCCTTGGGCTCACCGCGCTGTTCGAGGATGGCGCCGAGGTGCAGGGCGGCCCGGCGGTGACCGCGCGCGGCGGCCTGCCGGTACCATTGCTCGGCCTCGCCCGCGCGCCCGGTCACCGTCCCCTTCGACGGGCGGTCCACCGTGCGCCCGGCACCCCGGCCGAAGCCGTCGGAGCCCGAGCGGGGGCGGCCGAAGACATCGTGCGGGTCGTCGTCGGGGCAGCGGTCCAGCAGGCGGGCGAGGCGGTACGCGGCCTCTCGGTGCCCCTGCTCGGCCGCCGCGCGCAGCCAGCGCTCGGCGCCGACGTCTCCCCGGTGCTCCAGCAAGTCGGCCAGGGCGTACGCGCCCAGGGCGTGGCCCTGCTCGGCGGACTGCCGCAGCCAGTACTCGGCGCCGGGCTCGTCGCCGCGCTCGCGGTAGTGGCGGCCCAGCGCGTGCGCGGCGGCGGCGGAGCCCGCGACGGCGGCGACGCGCCACCAGCCGGCCGCGTCGTCGACGTAGCCGCGCTGGTGGAGAAGGACGCCCAGATTGTTGGCCGCGGCCCGGTCCCCCTCGGCGGTGGCCCCGCGCAGATACGGCTCCGCTCCGTCCAGGTCGCCGCGGCGCAGCAGCAGGGCGCCGAGGACGCTCATCGACCCGGGGTCTCCGGCGTCGGCGGCGCGGCGGTGCCGTGCCTCGCTCTCGGCGCTCTCCGGGCTCTCGGTGCTCTCCGCACGCCCGGCCTCTTCGTTCCCCGTGTTCTCGGCGGTCGCGGCACACCCCGCAGTCTCGGCGGTCTCGGTCGCCCTGATGATCCCAGGTGTCCTGGGTGTCTCACCTACGTCGGTGGTCTCTTTGTCCCTCACGGCGGGACTACCAAAAGCCGCATGAGACGCGCTACCGGTCAGATAGCTGCGTCGCTGTACAAACCGCCCCGTCTCCAACAGAGTTGCCCTGTCCCCCATAAATACCATCGTCGCACCACCTGCAACCCGCGTACACCCGGTATAGCGCGGCCAGTGAGGTCACTTCAGCGTTTTGTCGACATGCCCACAGAGAGATAAGTCAAACACGTTCAGTCTCAACTCGTGCCCCGCGAAGCACACTTCACTCACCCTGCACAAGAAAGTCGTCACGGCACGACGAAGGCCCGGATCCTCGAAAGGATCCGGGCCTTGGTCTTTCAGTAGCGGGGACAGGATTTGAACCTGCGACCTCTGGGTTATGAGCCCAGCGAGCTACCGAGCTGCTCCACCCCGCGTCGTTGTGTTGCAACCGTACCACGACGCGAGGTGGAGCTTTTACCGGGTTACTCAGCCACCGCTGTCGCTTCCGGCCGGTTCGTCCTTCTTCTTGCCGGAATCGCTCACGGAGTCCGTGCTCTTCGACCCGTCCTTCTCGCTGCCCGGCTTGGGCTGGGCGGCCGCCGCACGCTCAAGCGCGTTCTGGAGATCCGCCTGGGCCTTGCCGTAGGCGGTCCAGTCCTGCTTCTTCAGGGCCGCCTCGCCCTCCGCGTAGGCCTTCTGCGCGTCCGCGATCGCCTGCTTCAGCGCCGCGTCGCCGGTGGCCGGCGGCTGCGTGGTGTCACCCGGGGGCCGGGTGCCGGTCGGCGGCTCGGTGGTGCCGGAGTCCGTCACCCCGAAGACCGCGTTGAGCGCCTCCCCGAGACTGTTCTCGAAGACGGTCTTCGATCCGTACGAAGCGGCCACCTTGCGCAGCAGCGGGTAGTTCTGCGTGCCACCGCGCGTGTACACCGGCTCGATGTAGAGGAAGCCCCCTTCGAGCGGAACGGTCAGCAGGTTGCCGTACTCGATGTCGGAGTCGGTTCCCTTCAGGTTCCGCACGAACTCGGCGACGTCGTCGTTGCCGTTGAGCTCACTCTGTACCTGGCCTGGGCCCTTCACCGTGGTGGTGACCCTCAGGAGCCTTATCGTGCCGTAGTCCTTGCTGGCCGCGTCCGCGTCCACCGCCATGAACGCCCCGAGGTCGGGCCGCCCCTTGGGGGTGAAGGTCGTCGTCAGCGAGAACTTCTGGGCCGTCTGGTCCGGCATCTTTATGCTCAGGTAGTACGGCGGGACGGCACCGGAGTCCTTGTTGGTCGGGTCGTCCGGGACCTGCCAGGCGTCACTGCCGCTGTAGAACTGCGCGGGGCTGGTGACGTGGTACCGGGTGAGCAGCTCGCGCTGCACCTTGAACAGGTCCTGCGGGTAGCGCAGGTGGTCCACGAGTTCCTGCGGGATGTCCGCCCGGGACTCCACGGTCCCCGGGAACGCCTTGCGCCAGGTCTTCAGCACCGGGTCCTTGGTGTCCCACTCGTAGAGCTTGACCGTGCCGTCGTACGCGTCGACGGTGGCCTTCACCGAGTTGCGGATGTAGTTGACCTGGTTCTGCTGGGCGACCACCGCGCGCTGGTTGGTGGTCAGCGAGTCGGCCGTGGTGTCACCGAGCGTCGTACGCGAGGCGTACGGGTAGCCGTTGGTGGTGGTGTACGCGTCGACGACCCACTGGATGCGGCCCTTCACCACGGCCGGGTAGGCGTCGCCGTCGATGGTCAGCCACGGGGCGACCGCCTCCACCCGCTCCTTGGGCGTGCGGTTGTAGAGAATCCGCGAGCCCTCGCCGATGGCCCCCGAGTAGAGGATCTGCGGCTCGCTGAACGAGACGGCGTACGCGGCGCGGTTGAAGGCGTTGGAGAGACTGACCCCGCTGTCACCCTTGTAACTGGTGGTCTTCTCGCCGTCCTCCTCGTAGTCGAGCTCCTTCTGGGGCCCGCCGACGATGGAGTACTGCTCGGTCTTCTCGCCGTAGTAGATCCGCTGCTCGTACGTACCGAGCTCGCCGGTGGTCGGCAGGCCGGACTCGGTGAAGTCCGGGGAACCCTTCGGGTTCTTGCCGGTCGTCGTCCCGCGGGCCGCGATGGCACCGTAGCCGTGGGTGTAGGTGAAGTGGTCGTTGATCCAGTTGCGCTTGGGGATGCCGTCGAGGTTGAGCTCGCGCAGACCGATGACCGTGTCCTGGTCCTTGCCCTCGGCGTCCTTGTAGCGGTCGACGTCCAGCGTCTTGGGGAACTGGTAGTAGTTCCTCTTCTGCTGGAGCTGCTGGAAGGCCGGGGAGACGACGTTGGGGTCCATCACCCGGTAGCTGGCGGCTTCGTTCGCACTCGCCCGCAGCTTGGCGTCGTCGTCCGTCGTGCTCTTGCCCGAGTAGTCCTGGACCTGTGCCCGGTCGATGTCGTACGCGTCACGCGTCGCATCGATGTTCTTCCGGATGAACGGGGCTTCCTTGGCCTGCTCGTTCGGCTGGACCTGGAACTTCTGCACGATCGCCGGGTACAGCCCGCCGATCAGGATCGCGGAGAGCACCATCAGGCCGAAGCCGATCACCGGGAGCTGCCAGGTGCGGCGCCAGAGCGTCGCGAAGAACAGCACGGCGCAGATCGCGGCGATGCAGAACAGGATGGTCTTCGCCGGGAGGTAGGCGTTGGCGTCGACGTACCGCAGGCCCGTCCAGTTGTCCGTGGCCTTGAAGTCGCTGGACTTCACGGCCAGGCCGTAGCGGTCGAGCCAGTAGGCCACGGCCTTCAGCGAGACGAAGACACCGAGCAGCACCGACAGGTGGCCGGTGGCCGCGCCGGTCGCCCGCGCGCCGGGGCTGGTGACACGCAGCCCGCCGTACAGGTAGTGGGTCATCGCGGCGGCGATCAGCGAGAGCACCGTGGCCGCGAAGCCGAAGCCGAGCAGGAAGCGGTACCAGGGCAGGTCGAAGGCGTAGAAGGACACGTCCAGATGGAACTGGGGGTCCTTCTGCCCGAACGCCACCCCGTTCACGTACATCAGCCAGGTACGCCACTGGCCGGAGGCGGATGCTCCGGCGATCAGGCCGACGAGCGCGGTGATCGCGAGCAGCGCCCACTTCTTGTGCGGGGCCAGGCTCATGCGGTAGCGGTCCAGGCTCTGCTGCTCCAGGGACATCGCGCTCAGCGGCGGCCTGAGCCGGTGCGCGAGCCAGATGTTCAGGCCGACGGCGAAAGCCATCAGCAGTCCGAAGACGAGGAACAGCCCGATCTTGGTCCACAAGGTGGTGGTGAAGACGGACGAATAATCGACCGACCGGTACCACAACCAGTCCGTCCAGAACCCGGCGAACATGACGAACGCCATGGCGAGAACCGCCAGGACGCCCAGTGTCATGAGCAGGGTACGGGCACGCCGGGACGGGCGGCCGACTCTGATCCGTGGCCCGGTCGGGCCTCCGCCGCGGTCCGGCATCTGGAAAGCCAAGGTGCGCACCTCGAAGTTCGCGGGTCGTTGTAAAGCGGGCCCAGCGATCGTAGAGCCCACCTATGCAACTTACTGACGCTTTACCTAGTTCCCGGTTCCGGGGGCGAAGGAGGCAGGATATTGCCATGTCCAACCTCTCCCCCTCAGGCCCTCCGATGGCCGCGAGCCCGCTCACTGTGGCCGTGCTCGAAATCGACGAGTACATCTCCGGCCTCGGCTGGGACCAGCCCGCCCGGCTCTTCGCCCTGGTCGACACCGCCCGGCTGCGCCGCCAGGAGCCCGCTCTCGCCACCCAGCTCGGCCTGGACGGCCCCGAGGCCCCGGCCGCCGCACTGACCCCCATCGAACAGGACGAGCTGCCGCCGGGCACCGCCCTGGACGAGTTCCTCGCCACGATCGCCTGGCCGGACGCGGTGGCGGGCTGCGCGATGTCGGTGGAGCGGCTGATGCTGCCGCCGTCCGCCGAGTCCTCCGTGCCCGAAGGGCTCAATGACGCGCAGCTGACCAAGTGGGTGGCCAAGCACCCGGAGCGTCAGGAGGTGCGGATGACCGTGGCGGTCCTCCGGGACGGCACCCGCGAGTCGGCCGTACGGCTGCGTGCGAAGGACACCCCGAGCGAGGTGCGGACCGGCGCCGGGCTGGTGCCCGGACTGGCCGACGCGCTGGCCGCCACGTTCGAGTCCTGACCCGTCCCCGCTCCGCGGGGGACACGGTCAGCCCGCCGAACAGCTCGGCAGACCGGCCGTGTCCCCCGCCTCGATCTTCTCCAGCGACTTCTTCGCGTCGCCGATGGTCTTCACCTTCACCAGCGTGAGCCCGCCCGGGGTGTCGGAGGCGGCGGCCGCGCAGTTCTCCTCCGGCGTCAGGAAGTACTTCGCACCGGCGTCGCGCGCGCCGACCAGCTTCATGGTGATGCCGCCGATCGGGCCGACCTTGCCCTTGTCGTCCATCGTGCCGGTGCCCGCGACGAACGTGCCGCCGGTGAGGTTGCCGGGCGTCAGCTTGTCGATGATGCCCAGCGAGAACATCAGACCGGCGCTCGGGCCGCCGACATCGGCCAGCTTGATGTCGATCCGGAACGGGAAGGTGTGGTCCGTCCCGGCCTGGATGCCGACGATCGCGCGCTTCTCCTTGGGGGCCTTCACCGTCGTGATGACGACCTCCCGGCTGCCCTTGGGCTCCTTGCCGGCCTTCTCCGCCGCCTGAGCCGTGCGCGCCGGAATGATCGTGAACGTGACCTTCTCGCCGGGGTCGCGGCGCGTGACGAGCTTGGCGACGTCCTCCGGCTGCTTCACGGGCTCGCCGTCCACCTGCTTGATCACATCGCCCGCGTGCAGCTTGCCCTGCGCGGGGCTGCCCTTGACGACCGTGGAGACCACGACGCGCGACGTCACCGGGATGCCCAGCTCGTTCAGGGCGGCGACCTTGGCGCTCTCCTGGGACTGGCTGAACTCCTCGGCGTTCTCCTGCGTCGACTCCTGCTCGGTCTTGCCGTCCGGGTACAGGGTGTCGTGCGGTACGACCAGGCTGTCGTGCGCCAGCCAGCCGTAGATGGCCTCGACGAGATTCATGTCGTAGTCGGCACCGGTGACCCTGACCGTCGTCATATTGAGATGCCCCGAAGCCGGATATGTCTTGTGCCCGGAAATCTGCAGGACGGGTTCGCCGCCGACCTTGCCGAGGGTGTTCACGGTCGGACCGGGGGACATCTCCGAGTACGGCACTTTGATCAGCACGCCGGCGCAGAGCAGCGCGATGAGGATCAGCGTGGAGGCGAGCATCGTCGCGGTGCGGCGTGGCATGGAACGACAGTACGGGAAGGGTCTGTCAGTGCACCGCCGGGGCCGGTCCGTACGGACGGGGCACCGGGCGGAGACCGGCACGGGGACGTCTCGGCGGCCGGGGCCGGGCCGGGACAAGCGGCAGCGCGGATTGGCGACTGCGTACGCGCCCGGAAACGTCAGACGACGTCGGAACCGGAATGCGATTTCTCCATCGCCTCACGGAACCGGGCATAGCCGGCGAGTTCGGAGACATCGCCGGTGGTTCGATTCCGGGCGGCCCAGCTTCCCCATATCGCGGAACCGAGCGCAGCGAAAAGCGGAATCATCAACCAGGCAAGCGCTGCCATTACGACCTCCCTACCCATGAGCGACCGCAACTGACCGATCAGCAGATTAACCGTCTGGAGAATCAACGCTTACGGCAGGGGTGGGGTTACGCAAATCGGACCGGACGGACGCACTTCCGGGCTTGCGGTCAGCAGGCGCCGACCCATTCCTCGGTGCCGTCGGAGAAGCGCTGGTGCTTCCAGATCGGGACCTCGTGCTTGAGGTCGTCGATGAGCCTGCGGCAGGCCGCGAACGCCTCGGCACGGTGCGGACAGGAGACCGCGACGATCACGGCGAGATCGCCCACCTGGAGGTCACCCACCCGGTGGACCGCCGCCAGCGCCCGGACCGGGAAGTCCGCGACGACCTTCTCGGCCACCCGGCGCATCTCGTCCCGCGCCGAGGGGTGACACGAATAGCCGAGCCCGCCGACGTCCTGGCCCCCGTCGTGGTTGCGCACCGTGCCGACGAAGAATGCCGTGCCACCCGCCGCGTCGTCCCCCACGGCCCGGAAGACCTCGTCGAGGGAGAGCGGGGTGTCACGGATCTCCAGCAGCCGGACGGGGGCGTCCGCCGCCTGTTCGCCGGGGTGGTCGGTGGGTGCCATGGGGCCCATGGTGCCGCACCGCGGCGCCGGGGCGGAATAGCGGTTTCCACCGGCGGGCCGCTCCTGGCCTTGGAGCCTCCTACAGAAGACCCCGGCGCGGCGCGGCCTCGCAGCCCTCACATACGACGGCGGGCCTTGCGGGCGCGGCGGACCAGCGCGGCGGTGCCGAGCAGGGCCACGGTCGCCCCGGCGGCGCCCGCCGCGGTGGCGTCCTTGCGGCCGAGACGGCGCCCTGCGACCGTGTGCCTGCCCTCGACCTCCTCCAGCAGCGCGCCGAGCACCTCCTCGTTGGTCCAGCTCGGACGCCACCCCACGTCGTGCAGCCGGCTCACGCTGACCACCCAGGGATGCATCGTGTACGCCAGGTCACCGGCCGGGGACGGCGTGAGGCCGATCCGGTGCAGCCGGGCGGCGGCACCCAGGGCCACCGCGGAGGGCAGCTCCATCCGCCGGACGCCGCTGAGCTCCTCGACCTCCTCCTGTTCCAGCCAGCCGTCGCAGCCGACCGCGAACTCCCCGTCGATCTTCTCCAGCGCCGCGTACTCCAGGGCTGCGACCAGGTCCTCGACATGGCAGAACTGCCAGGTCGGACGGGATCCGGCGACGACAAGGAGGCGCGGTGACTCGAAGTAGCGGGTCAGCGCGGTGTCCGTGCCTCCCACCAGGACGGTGGGCCGGACCACGGTCACGTTGAGTCCCGGGTGGGCGCGGGGCGCGCGGCGGCCGAGCCGTTCGATCTCCAGCAGGTCGCCGACGCCGGTGGCTTCCGCCGTGGCACGCAGCTCGGCGTCCTCGGAAAGCGGGATGTCGTTGTCGGGCAGCGCCCCGTAGACCATCGCCGAGGTGCACAGCACGACCCGGTGCACACCGACGGCGGCCGCCGCGGTCAGCACGGTCTGGGTGCCGCGCACGTTGTACGCCGTGCGGGCGGCCGGGTCGGTCTCCAGGTCGAGATCGAGCGCGAGGTGCACCACGACGTCTGCGCCGCGCAGCTTCTCCGCGATGGCGGGATCCCGTACGTCGAGGATGTGCCAGGTCGCCTCCGAGACCTCGCCACGGCGCTCGTCGATGGCGATGACCTGCTTGATCTCCTCGGAGGCGGCGAGGCGCGCGGTGAGCAGCTCGCCCACGCCGCTCGCGGCCCCGGTGACCGCGACCACGGGGCCACGGTTCCTGGAACGGCTCTTTTCCGGTTTCTTCTCAGTCGAGGGAGCGGACAGGTTTCGCGCTGCGCGAACCTGAGGATCTGGGGAACTCACCAGGCATCTCCAGCGGTTGTCTTCAGTACGTACCCGAATGACGCGTGCGTACCAGGTGGCGTCCATCCTGCCGCAGGCCGGGAGCAGGCGGAGCACTGAGGCCCTGCGCGGGCTTTTGGTGTCTACGCTGGATGGTGATGTCGGGCAGCCGCCGTCGGTTCGAACCGGCGGCCCTACGAGCCGAGGAAACCCCGTGAGTGACACCCCATTCGGATTCGGCCTTCCGCCGGAGGAGCCGGACAACGGCGACGAGGGCAAGGAGAAGGACCCCACCGGAGGTGGGCAGGGCTCGGGCGGGCCGGCGAACCCGTTCGGCTTCGGGCCGGGCGCGGGCGGGGAGAACCCGTTCGCGGCGATGTTCGGTTCGATGAACCCCAACGACCTGGGCGCCGCCTTCCAGCAGCTCGGCCAGATGCTGAGCTATGAGGGCGGCCCGGTGAACTGGGACATGGCCAAGCAGATCGCCCGCCAGACGGTCTCGCAGGGCACGCCGGACGGCACGAAGGACGCCAGCGTGGGCCCGTCGGAGCGCTCCGCGGTCGACGAGGCGCTGCGCCTGGCCGATCTCTGGCTGGACGGTGTGACGTCCCTGCCCTCTGGTTCGGTCTCGACGGTGGCGTGGAGCCGCGCGGAGTGGGTCGAAGCCTCCCTGCCCGCCTGGCAGAAGCTGGTCGACCCGGTCGCGGAGCGTGTCGGCCTCGCGATGGGCGACGTGCTGCCCGAGGAGATGCAGGCGATGGCGGGCCCGCTGATCGGCATGATGCGGTCGATGGGCGGCGCGATGTTCGGCCAGCAGATCGGGCAGGCCGTCGGCGTGCTGGCGGGCGAGGTAGTCGGCTCGACCGACATCGGCCTGCCGCTGGGCCCGGCGGGCAAGGCGGCGCTGCTGCCGCTGAACGTGGAGCGGTTCGGCAAGGACCTCAGCGTGCCGCAGGACGAGGTGCGGCTGTACCTGGCGCTGCGCGAGGCAGCGCACCAGCGCCTCTTCGCCCACGTCCCGTGGCTGCGCTCGCATCTGTTCGGCGCCGTCGAAGGCTACGCGCGCGGCATCAAGGTCGACACCAGCAAGCTGGAGGACGTGGTCGGCCAGTTCGACCCCTCGCAGCCCGAGCAGCTCCAGGACGCCCTTCAGCAGGGCATGTTCCAGCCGGAGGACACTCCGGAGCAGAAAGCCGCCCTGGCCCGTCTGGAGACGGCTCTCGCGCTGGTCGAGGGCTGGGTGGACGCCGTGGTGCACGAGGCCGCGAAGTCCCGTCTGACCTCGGCGGACGCGCTGCGCGAAACGATGCGCAGGCGCCGCGCCTCCGGCGGTCCGGCGGAGCAGACCTTCGCCACGCTCATCGGCCTGCAGCTGCGCCCGCGGCGGCTGCGTGACGCGTCCCGGCTGTGGGCCTCCCTCACCGACGCGCGCGGTCTCGACGGGCGCGACGCCCTGTGGGAGCACCCCGACATGCTGCCGACCGCCCAGGACCTGGACGACCCGGACGGCTTCGTCCACCACGAGCAGCTGGACTTCTCCGAGCTGGACAAGATGCTCGGCGAGGCCGCCAAGGACCCGCGCGAGCCCGGCGCGGGCGGCGGGGGCACGCCCGGCACCGGAGAGGCCGAGGACGGCGAGGGCGGCAAGGACGACACCGGCCGGTGAGCCTCCACGACGACGCCGTGCTCGTACTGAAGGGGTACGACCACCCGGCGGATCCGGCCCAGGCGGGGCTGCGCCAGGTCTACCTCGACCACCTGGCACGGCATCCCGACGGCATGTGGAAGTCCTGCGGGGCGGGCCACCTCACGGCCAGTGCCCTGGTCATCGACCCCGAGCGGGAGCGGGTGCTCCTCACCCTCCACCGCAAGCTGCGGATGTGGCTGCAGATGGGCGGGCACTGCGAGCCCCAGGACGCCTCGCTCGCCGCTGCCGCGCTGCGGGAGGCGACGGAGGAGTCCGGCATCCCCGGCCTGACCCTGCTCGGGAGCGGTCCGGTCACGCTGGACCGTCACCCGATCCCCGCTCCCTGCCACTGGCATCTGGACGTGCAGTACGCGGCACTGGCCCCCGTCGGCTCGACGGAGCGGATCAGCGACGAATCGCTGGACCTGCGCTGGTTCGGGTACGACGAGGTCGCCTCAGTGGCCGACACCTCCGTCGTGCGGCTGCTGGAGCGCACCCGCACCGCGCTGGCAGAGCGCCGCTAGCGGCACAGGGGGCCTGGGCATGGCTGAGGGGCGGTCTTGGCGAAGACCGCCCCTCAGCCGTGGTGTGCGTGCCGGTGTCCGGTGGCTCAGTTCCAGGCGTTGTTCTGGTTCTGGCCGTGGGCGCCCTGCTGTCCCATGCCGTACTGGGCCCGGATGCCCTGGCCGGTGTCGTGGCTCTGCGGGGGCAGCACCTCGCTCGGCTGGACCAGGGCGAAACCCTGCCCGAGGAAACTGAGCTCCCAGCCCTCGCCGGTGTTGCCACGGCGCCGCCAGACGCCCGAGGAATGGGTCTGGGCCTGCATCTGCACCCGCAGCGAGCTGGACCAGGCGACGATCGCGTCGGCGTCGGCGTTGACGTACTTGTCGGGTGTGACCTGCATCATCAGCGGCTGGCCCGAGGTCATCAGCGCGACCTTGCCGGTGCCGGTGATGCTGAGCTGGTACTTCCCGGTGCCCGAGATGCCGTACTGGCTGTCCACCGCGATGACCTCGGTGTGCAGCGCGGAGTCCAGCGCCAGGACGTAGGCGCTGTCCACGGTGATGCCATCGTGGTCGACGTCCACGATGTGGATGTACTGCGCCAGGTTGGCGAAGTAGATGGTGCCCTGGCCGGAGCACCGCATCAGTTCGAGCCCCTCGCCGGTGTGCGCGCGGGCGCGGCGCTGCCCCTGCGACTGGTACTCGCCGTCGAACTCCATCAGGCCCTGGTACGCGACCATGGCGCCCTTACGGGCGAGGATGTCGTCGTGGCCGGTCAGCGAGACCCGCAGGAGCTGCGGGTTCTGGATCGTGTACCGATCCTGGGACTGCTGTTCGGTGTAGCTGAAAAGCGGACTCTGCATGGTGTGTTCCCCTCCCCCGTCAGTTCCGGATCTGCAGACGGTCGGTGCTGTCCTCGCTCGGCTGGACGACGACGGTGCCCTGGCCGGAGAACGCCATCTGGTACGCCTCGCCGCTGCCCCGCCCGATGAGCGAGGACGCCTTGAAGCTGCGCTTGCCCTTCACCTTGAGGTTCGGGGACCAGGCCACCAGCGCGTCCGGGTCGACATAGGTCTCGTCCTCGCCACGTCCGCAGTCGACGACGATGGGGGTGCCGCGCGATGTGATGGCGACCCAGCCCGTGCCGGAGATACAGACGTTCCACAGGCCCTGTCCGGCGAACTTGGCGAGGCCCTTGACCCGCTCGACGCCCCAGGTGAGGTGGGCGTCGAAGGCGAGGATGTTGGTTCCGTTGACCGAGAGGGAGTCGTTGTTGAGGTTGATGACGACCACATCGGCGCCGTAGTCGGCGAGGTAGAGCAGGCCGTCACCGGAGCACTTCATGATCGGCGCACCCTCGCCAGTGATCCACTGGGAGGCGACCTGCCGGACAGCGGGCGGGTTGGGTTCGTACTGGATGAAGCCCTCGTAGGCGACCATCGAGCCGGTCCGTGCGTAGAGGTCCTGGCCGGAGGCCATGGCGACCTTGAGCATCGTGTGGCCGTGGTTCTCCATCCGGGCGGTCACGGGGGTCGGGGCGTAGCCCGCGAGCTGCTGGTTCATGACGGGCTCCCTCAGACCTCGTAGGGCTGGACAACGATGAAATTCCCGGGAGCGCCCCGGAACTGGAGGTTCACGGTCTCCCCGCTGTGACCGGGATACGCGTTGCGGCGCAGCCGGACCTGGCTGGAGATGATCACCTGGGACGCGGAGGACCAGGCCACGACGGCGTTGCAGTCGGCGAAGGTGGTCGGTGTGACGGGCAGCACGACGGGGACGCCGCGGGTCTTGACGACGACCGTGCCGGTGCCCTGGAACTGCATGGTGAACAGAGCGCCGCCGGGGATGCCGTGACCCTCGACCCTGCGGACTTCGTACTGAAGACTCTCGTCGAAGGCGAGGACGTTCTCCGCCGAGATGCAGATCCCGTCGCCCTGGAGCTCGATGGGGTGCAGGTGGGAGCCTTCCTCGGCGAGGAAGACCTGTCCACGGCCGGTGCAGCGCATCAGCTGCATCTCCTGGCCGGTGGCGTTGCCGACGATACGGCCGACGAAGCCTGCGCCCTTGTAGCCGAAGTCGACCTTGCCCTGGTACATCACCATGCTGCCCTGGCGGGCGAGCACGGGCGTGCCGCCCATGCCGAGGTCGACCCGCATGAGCTGCTGGTTCTGCGGGGTCCAGCGCTGGCCGTTGTCCGTCTCCTTGTAGAGCTGGAGGGCCGCCTGGAGACCGGCGCCGGCCTGCGGCACCCCCTGGGGAACGCCCTGGGGCATGCCGGGAGGCTGCTGCCCGAACGGGGCGGCAGGCGGCTGGCCGTAGGGGGCCGCGGGCGGCTGACCGTAGGGACCGGGGGGCTGCTGCCCGAACGGGGCGGCGGGCGGTGCCTGGCCGGGGACCTGCCCGAACTGCGGCTGCTGGGGCGGCTGTCCCGGCTGCCCGTAGGGCGCGGGGGCAGGAGGCGGCACCGGACCGCCGGGCGGTGCCAGCGGCGCCGCCATCGTCGGCGCCGCGTGCATCTGCTGCGGTGCCACGGGAGCCGGGGGCGGGGCGGTGGGAAGCTGGGCGGCCGGAGCACCGAAGGCGGGGGCCGGAGCAGGCGCCGGAGCAGGGGCGGCGGGAGCACCGAAGGACGGGGCCGGTGCCGGTGCGGACGCCTGGGCGGGCGGGGCGAACGACGGGGCCGCCTGCGGCTGCGGCGCCGCGGGCTCCTCCTCAGCGACCTCACCGCCGAAGTTCTTCAGCAGCGCTTCGAGACCGCCGTCGAAGCCCTGGCCGACCGCGGCGAAGCGCCAGACGTCCTTCAGATAGAAGTCGCCCAGCATCACCGCGCGCTCGGTACTGAACTCCGTGCCGGTGAAGGCGTACCTGACGACCTCTTCGCCGCCCGCGACGATCCGGATGTAGCCGGGGCCGATCTGGGACATCTGCCCGGCCCCGTCGATCGTCGCGGTGAACGACAGCTTGTGGATGCTGGCCGGGATGCGGTCCAGGGTGACGCGGAACGACTCGGTGTCACCGGCCTGGGAGCCGAGGAGCTGAATGGACTCCTCGGGCGATTTGGGCTGATTGAAGAAGATGAAGTAGCGGTCGTCGGAGAGCTGCTCATGGGCGTCGAGACCGAAGCAGCTGATGTCGAAGGTCAGTCCCTGGCCGGCGATCTGCACACCTACGTACAGATCCGTCCCTGATGTGAGATCGCTGATCCTGGCCTTGTGGCCGCGTTGGAATTCCCTGGCCATGCGTAACGACCGTCCCCCATCCCGAAGGTGAATGCGTCGCGCCAGGCTAACCGCAAACTCTGACATCGAGCCAAGCCGGTACAGACCCGGTACAGAATCGGCAGGTGTCACTCATCGCGTGCGGCGGGCAGGTGCGGCAGCCGGTCGGCGGCGACCACGCCCTCCAGGTAACCGCGTGCCCGCTCGGTGCGGGGGTACGCCTCCAGCAGCCGCCAGAAGCTGGGACCGTGCCCGGGAACGAGCAGGTGGGCCAGCTCGTGGAGCAGTACGTAGTCGACGACGTATTCGGGCATGCCCTGCAATCGGTGCGAGAGGCGGATACTGCCCTCCGCCGGGGTGCAGGAGCCCCACCGGGTGTTCTGGTTGGTCACCCACCGCACCGACACAGGCCTGGCCCGGCCGTGAAAGTACTGGGCGGACAGCCGCTCGGCGCGCTCGGTCAGTTCGCTGTCGCCGAAGATCCGTTTGCTCTCCTGCGCCGCGAGCTTGTCGAGCATCACGCCCACCCAGCGCCGCTCCTCGGCCTCCGACATCCGGGCCGGGATGAGCACGATGGTGCGGTCGCCCTCCCGGTACGCGGAGACCGTTCTGCGGCGGCGGTCGCTCCGGCGGACCTCGACCGCGCTCGCCACCGAGGCGCGGGGTGGACGGTCCACCGCGCCCCGCTGCTGGGTTCCGGCAGGGTGCGCGGGGGTCTCCCCGGCGATTCCGGGTGACGGGTCGGCGGGCACGCCACGACGTTACCCGGTGCCGGCGGGAGAAGTCCTGGCTCCGGACGGTTCGGGCTAGATCCACTCCCTCCCCGCACCATTTGAATGACTAATACCTCATACCTGTGGATAACTTTCCGCACGTTTCGGCCCGGGGCTGCATTCTGACAACGGGTTCCGCCAGGGTCCGAAGCTCGGCCCGCACGCGAGGACCACACAGAGATCACAATCGAGGCACGCAGACCGGGGGCAGCCGTGAATCCGACGTATCCGATGTATCCGATGCTGAAGCCCGCGCTGCGCCGTGCGTGGCGCAGCCGGGGCACCGTGCAGCTCGGGGTGACTCATGCCCATGCGGTGAAGTTCGGCCCGCTGGACATCACCACCGGCAGCTTCATGGAACTGCTCGACGGCACACGCGGGCTGCCGCTGCTGTACGAGGAGGCCCGCGCGTTGGGTCTGTCCGGCACTCAGGTGGACACGCTGGTGGGCAGGCTGGTGAACGCGGGCCTGATCGACGACGTACGGGCCGCTGGCGTGGAGGCCGATGTCCTGCGCAGTCGGCCCGGTGCGCTGGAGAGGCACCGCCCCGATCTGGCCTCGCTCTCCGTCGTCCATCCCGAACCGGGAGGCGGGATGCGGCGGCTGGCGGCCCGTCGGGCGATGCGGGTGCAGGTCCGGGGAGCAGGCCGGGTGGGGGCCGCGATCGCGGCGGTGCTGTCCGGGTCCGGGGTGGGCCGGGTGGAGGTGCTGGACGGAGGGCACGCCGAGCCGTCGGACGTCTCGCCAGGCGGGCTTCCGGCGACGGCCGTCGGGGAGCGCCGGGACACCGCCGCCCGGCAGCTGGTACGCAGATCCGCGCCGGGCACGGCACCCCGGGCCACGGAGGCGGCGGGGCCGCCGGGTGGTGGTGAGCCGGGACTCTCGCTGGTCGTGGTGGCCCCGCGCGACGGCTTCTCGGTGTACGTCCCCGATCCGCAGTCGGCCGAGCCGTGGATCTCGTCGGGTACTCCTCATCTCTATGCCGGAGTCATGGAGTCGACGGGGATCGTCGGGCCGTTGGTACTGCCCGGGGGCACGGCCTGCGCGCAGTGCATGGCGCTGGAGCGCGCGGCCCGGGATCCCGACTGGACCAGGATGCTGTCGCAGTGGCGGTCCGGACGGCGAACGGCGGTGCAGGCATGTGATCTGAGCCTGGCAACGGCGGTGGCGGGGCTGGCCGCCGCGCACGCGCTGTCCTTCCTGGACGGTGATCTGCCCGCGAGTACGGGAACCCGCTGGGAAGCGGCGATGCCGCTGCTGGACTGGCGGCCCGAGCGGTGGTCACCGCGCCTCGAATGTTCCTGCGGGGCGGCCGGGCACATTGCGGGGGATCGCTCCTCCGGTAGCGAGGCACGGCAGGACACAATGGCCGGGTAGCCGCCGCGCGCGGTACGGCGGTCTGGGATTTGGAGGGGCTCGTGTCTGATCTACCCCGGAAAGCGGTCACCCGTACCGCCAAGTTGGCCGCTCTGCCCCTGGGCTTCGCGGGCCGGGCGACGTGGGGCCTGGGCAAGCGGATCGGCGGGAGATCAGCGGAGCTGGTCGCCCGGGAGGTGCAGCAGCGCACCGCGGACCAGTTGTTCCGCGTTCTGGGAGAGCTGAAGGGAGGGGCCATGAAACTCGGCCAGGCCCTGTCCGTCTTCGAGTCGGCCCTGCCGGAGGAGGTCGCCGGGCCGTACCGGGCAGCTCTCACCAAGTTGCAGGAAGCCGCGCCGCCGATGCCCAGTGACACCGTGCACGCGGTACTGGCGGAGCGGCTCGGGGAGGACTGGCAGGAGTTGTTCCTCGAATTCGACGACAGGCCGTCGGCCGCCGCCTCGATCGGCCAGGTGCACCGGGCGGTGTGGCACGACGGACGGAACGTCGCGGTGAAGGTGCAGTATCCGGGCGCCGGGGAGGCTCTGCTCTCGGACCTGACCCAGCTCAGCAGGTTCGCCCGTCTGCTCGGCCCGCTGATCCCCGGAATGGACATCAAGCCGCTGATCACGGAGTTGCGCGACCGGGTCTCGGAGGAACTGGACTACGAGCAGGAGGCCCGTTCGCAGCGGGATCACGCCGAGGAGTTCGCGGACGACCCCGATGTGGTGATCCCCGGTGTGGTTCACCGGTCGGACCAGGTGTTGGTGACGGAGTGGATGGAGGGTGTTCCGCTCGCCGACGTCATCACGGACGGCACGCCGGAGCAGCGGGACCGGGCAGGTCAGCTGCTGGCTCGGTTCCTCTTCTCCGGGCCCGCGCGCACGGGTCTGCTGCACGCGGACCCGCACCCGGGCAACTTCCGGCTGCTGCCGCCGGAGGAAAGAGAAGAGGGAGAGGGGACGGAGGCGACCGGTGAGGCCGGGCAGTGGCGGCTCGGGGTGCTGGACTTCGGGACGGTGGACCGGCTTCCGGGCGGGCTGCCCCCCATCATCGGGGACTCCCTGCGGCTGACGCTGGAGGGCGAGGCGGACGCGGTGTACGAGCTGTTGCGTGGGGAGGGCTTCGTCAAGGACACGATCGACCTCGACCCCGACGCGGTCCTGGACTACCTCCTGCCGATCATCGAGCCGGCGCAGGTGGAGGAGTTCAGGTTCTCCCGGAGCTGGATGCGCAATCAGGCCGCGCGGATCGCTGATCCCCGCTCCCCCGCCCACCAGCTGGGCAAGCAGCTGAACCTGCCGCCCGCCTATCTGCTGATACACCGGGTGACGCTGAGCACGATCGGGGTGCTGTGCCAGCTGAACGCGACGGTGCGGCTGCGTGAGGAACTCGATGCCTGGCTGCCGGGCTTCCTGCCGCTGGACGAGGCGGACACGGACGAGCCGGAGACGGAGGTGGCGGACGCGGCGGACGAGGACGAGCCGACCGCAGACGGTGGGGCGGAGCTGGAGAGGAAGGAACCCGGGGCGCGGGAGCTGGCGGGCGACGCACCCTTGGGGGCGTAACCGGCGCGCCGACGGCGGTTGGGGTGCGGCACCGTCGGCCGTCACCACCAGGCGGAGTCGAGGCGGCCCTCGATCGACCTGATGTGGGTGCGGGCGCACGTTTCGCAGAAGTACTGGCGCTTGCCGTTCTCCACGGAGCACAGCCAGGTCGGTGGTGCGGCCTCGCCCTCGGCGGAGGTGCCGCACAGGGCACAGACGACGAGAACGGCGTCGCCCGGGGTGGGCTGCTGAGTGCGGTGCTGCGGCTCCTCGTCCATCTCGTGACGATAACGCCGTCCCCGTCATGTCGCACGGCGTCGTCCGGCCTCGCCGCCCAGCACGACCGTGGGGCCGGTCCGTCCGGACCGGCCCCGCGGAAGGGGTACTGATTTTTCGGGTTCGAGCACTGCCGGGCAGAGAGCGGCTGCCCGGCAGCGGGTACGGCAGGTGGTCCTGCTCAGTGCATGACCGCCATGGCCAGCGCCCGGCGGGCGCGCATCGAGGCGCGCTCGGCCCGGCGCTGCATCCGGCGCGCGTTGACCAGGCGCACTGCCTGTCGCTGCGAGTCGGCCTCCTGCAGGCGCTCATGCATATGAGCACGGGCCAGGGCTTCTGGGATGAGTTGCATTTCGCGGGTCCTGTTCTGACGCGAGTCGTTCGCGCCGATGATCGTGACGTTCGGTGTTGCGGAGCCGACGGGCTCGTGGACGGGGACGGACATTTCTGCCTGATTTCGGGGATCGTGGGTGTGGGGACGGTCAATGGTGCCGATGCGTTTGGGGGCCGTGACCCCCAGTCCGGCGATCACGCCGCGACCGGGTTCTTGCGCGGACGGCCACGCGGCCGCTTCCGGGCGACGACAACACCCTGGATGAAGAGCTCACCACCCCAGACGCCCCACGGCTCGCGACGCTCCTTGGCGCCCGCGAGGCACGCCTCGACGAGCGGACAGGTGCGGCAGAGGGACTTCGCGTACTCGACGTCGGCGGGCGACTCCGCGAAGAAGACCTCCGGGTCGTAGGAGCGGCACGGGACGGGCACGCCGAGGTTCTCGATGGCGTCGTCGAGTGCGGTGAGCGCGGTGAGGGGGATCAAGGTGGAGTCCTCCGTGAGGCCAGGCGGCGGGATCAGGTCGGAAGGCGGTACGGACGGGGCGTGCGCTTCGAGTTGCACGGTGGGTGGTGTCCTCGTCTGGTCGTTCCGGCCTGTTGGCCGGGTGGCGGCTGGTACCGGGTGGTACGTGTCCCGAGGCCCCTTCGTGTTGTCTCGTCCGTTGGGACAAAACAAAAGGGCCGCGGATCCCGAGTGGGGTTCCGCGGCCCTGAAGGCGCCGGCCTGATGGTGGATCAGGCTGGATGACTCCAGGGTTCAGGCCCACGGAAGGCCCACATCGTGTGGTGCTGCTTCATCTGCGTCTTAGCGCCGGCTTCAGCTCCCGCACCGACGGCTGCAAAGGCATAGGCCTGGGCCTGTCCCTTCGCTACTGCTGCTGCCGGTGCCAGAGCCGGTCGCTCATTGCGCTCCTGCACCGGGAGGCTCGCGGGGGACAGCGGACGGACGGCAGGAATGCCGGACAGACCGGTGCCACGGAGCGAGGACTCGGAAGAGCAGGCGAGGCCGAGCGAGCAGGCGGAGACGACCGAAAGATCGGTCATTTTGTTGGTCTTGACGATGCTGATCACTTCAATCGCCTCCTCTCGGCGTCTCGGGCGGACCGGCGAGCCGGTCCTACGTATTCGGATAAGTACAGCACAGATCCAAGGCTTCGGAGAAGCCGTTGTTTCCGTGGTTAAGAACCTATGGTGATGACTGGCGCGCGCGCAAACTATTTTTTCGACGAGTTTTCCTCACTTCTCGCCGGCGCCCTCCCCGAGTGCTTCATCCACTGTCCCACCTGCGCAAATAGCCAGAACAGCGGTTCCGAACCGGCCCAGCTTCCGCGCGCCGACCCCGGCGATCACCGCCAGTTCGCCCGCGCTGTCCGGCACGGTCTCCGCGATCGCCATCAGTGTCTTGTCCGTGAACACGCAGTACGCGGGCTGGCCGATCTCCCGGGCCCTGACCGCACGCCAGTCGCGCAGCCGCTCGTACAGTGCCTCGTCCATGTCGGAGGGGCAGTCCTCGCAGCGCATCAGCTTCATCTCACCGGCGTCGGTGAGGGTCCTGCCGCAGACCCGGCACCGGGCGGGGCCGCGGCGGCCCCGCTTGGCGGTGACCTGCCCCGGGCCCCGCTCGATCCCACCGCCACCGCCCGTGCCGCGCGTGCCGCGTGTGCCGAGGGGCGCGGAACCTGGGCGCAGGCCGCTGAGGAAGCGGCTCGGGCGCCGTCCGGCGCGGCCGCCGGGCGAGCGGGCGAGCGACCAGGACAGCGACAGGTGGACACGGGCCCGGGTGACGCCGACGTAGAGCAGGCGGCGCTCCTCCTCGATCTGCTCGTCGGTCTTGGCGTACGCGATCGGCATCATGCCCTCGGTCAGCCCGACCAGGAACACCGCATCCCACTCCAGGCCCTTCGCCGAGTGGAGCGAGGCGAGGGTGACGCCCTGGACCGTGGGGGCGTGCTGGGCGGCGGCCCGCTCGTCAAGCTCCGCCACCAGGTCGGAGAGGGTCGCGCCCGGCCTGGCCCGTTCGAAGTCCTCGGCGAGGCGGACCAGGGCGGCCAGGGATTCCCAGCGGTCGCGCACCGCGCCGGAGCCCGCGGGGGGCTCCGACGTCCAGCCCTTCGTGGAGAGCACCGCGCGCACTTCCGCGGGCAGCCCCTCCGCGTCGTCGAGCAGGGAGTCGTTGCCTCCGGCGCGGGCGGCGCCGCGCAGGGCGACGCCCGCCTCCCGCACCTCCGCCCGCTCGAAGAAGCGCTCCGCGCCCCTCAGCTGGTAGGGCACGCCCACGTCGGCCAGGGCCTGCTCGTAGACCTCGGACTGGGAGTTGACCCGGTAGAGCACGGCGATCTCACCGGCCGGGACGCCCGAAGCGATCAGGTCGCGGATACGGCGGGCGGTGCCCTCGGCCTCCGAGGGCTCGTCCGCGTACTCCGTGTACGCGGGCTCGGGGCCGGGTTCGCGCTGCGAGACCAGTTCGAGCCGGTGCTCGGCGGCGCGTCCGCGGGCCTGGCCGAGCAGTCCGTTGGCCAGGTGGACGACCTGGGGGGTGGAGCGGTAGTCGCGGACCAGCTTGACCACCGTCGCGTGGGGGTGGCGGGTCCGGAAGTTCAGCAGGTGCTCGGGGGTGGCGCCGGTGAAGGAGTAGATCGTCTGGCTGGCGTCGCCGACGACGCACAGGCTGTCGCGGTCGCCGAGCCACAGGTCGAGCAGTCGCTGCTGGAGCGGGCTGACGTCCTGGTACTCGTCGACGACGAAGTGCTGGTACTGGCGGCGGACGTGGTCGGCGATGTCGTGGCGGTCCTGGAGGATGGCGACCGTGAGAAGCAGCACGTCCTCGAAGTCGATCACCGAGCGGTCGCGCTTCAGCTCCTCGTACGTGGCGTAGATCTGGGCGGTCTCGGCCGGGTCACGGGGGGCGTCACGCTGGGTCTTGACGACGACCGCCGGATAGTCGGCGGGAACGGTCTGGGTGACCTTGGCCCACTCGATCTCGCTGGTGACGTCCCGCAGCTCATTGCGGTCGAGCCGGACGCGGCAACGGGCCGCGGCCTCGGCGACCAGCTGGACCTTGCGCTCCAGCAGCCGGGGCAGCTCGCCCCCGACCGCCTTCGGCCAGAAGTACTGGAGCTGGCGCAGGGCCGCGGAGTGGAACGTGCGCGCCTGGACGCCGCCCGCACCCAGCTGGCGCAGCCGTCCGCGCATCTCGCCGGCGGCCCGGTTGGTGAAGGTGACGGCCAGCACGCTGGCCGGCTGGATGATCCCGGCACGCACCCCGTACGCGATGCGATGGGTGATCGCGCGCGTCTTGCCCGTACCGGCTCCGGCCAGCACACACACCGGGCCGTGCAGGGCCGTGGCGACCTCGCGCTGCTCGGGGTCCAGGCCGTCGAGCACGGCGTCGGCCGACTCGGGAACCTGGGGGAAGAGGGAGGAATGCGTTGCTGCTGTCACCCCGCCATGCTGCCAGGTCGGGAGAGACGGACGCGGAGGTCTGTCCACAGGCGGACCGTATTCGTCGTACTGGTTCCGGACAGGTGCGGGGAAAGGCACGGGGTACCGGTACGGGCCGCGGGAATGGTGGTCGCCCCGTGTACGTTCCCCTTCCGTGCGGTGACGCACGGTCCGCTCTTCTCCGCTCTTCTCCGCGCGACGGATGTGACGGATGTGACGGAGAGAACGGATGACGACAGGACGGACAGCCCCGGGGAGACCTCGGGCGGGTCCGGGAAGACCGCAGAGACAGAGGAGCGCGAAGACATGCCGGGCACTGTGACGATGTACAGCACCACGTGGTGCGGCTACTGCCGTCGGCTGAAGAGCCAGATGGACCGCGAGGGCATCGCGTACAACGAGATCAACATCGAGCAGGACCCGGACTCCGCGGCCTTCGTCGAGAAGGCCAACGGCGGCAACCAGACCGTGCCGACCGTCCTGGTGGTCGGCTCGACCGGCGCCGAGGCCGTCATGACCAACCCGTCGCTGGCGCAGGTGAAGCAGGCGCTCGCCGCCTGATCCGCGCCGCCGTGGCGTACCCACGCCCCTTCCGGTGCCCGTGCTCGGCCGGAGGGGGCGTCGGCGTACCCGCCCGTGGGCGGGTCAGCCGAGGCTGCCGGGCTTCGGGAGCGGCTTGCCGTACCAGAGCTCGATCAGTCGCGCCGCGATGGAGATGCCGTACGGGGGCACGATCTCACCGGACTCGAAGGCGGCGGTCAGGTCCTCGCGGGAGAACCAGCGGGCCTCCTCGATCTCCTCGCCGTCGACGTTGATCTCGGAGTGGGTGGCACGGGCCATGAAGCCGAGCATCAGGCTGGACGGGAAGGGCCAGGGCTGGCTGGCGATGTACTCGACCTCGCCGACCGTGACCCCGGCCTCCTCGAAGACCTCGCGCGCCACGGACTGCTCAATCGACTCGCCTGGCTCGACGAAGCCCGCGAGCGTCGAGAAACGGCCCTCGGGCCAGTGCACCTGGCGGCCGAGCAGGGCGCGGTCCCGCTCGTCCGTCACGAGCATGATCACCGCGGGGTCGGTGCGCGGGTAGTGCTCGGCGCCGCAGGCCGGGCAGCGGCGGATGTGGCCGGCCGCCGCGATGACCGTGCGCTCACCGCAGCGGGAGCAGAAGCGGTGCAGGCGCTGCCAGTTCTCCAGGGCCACCGCGTGCACCATCAGGCTGGCGTCGCGCGGGCCGAGCAGCAGGCCCGCCTCGCGCAGACCGGCCGGGCGGGCCGGCTGGTCCATGCGGCCGGGCAGGGAGTCCTTCTGGAGCGCGAAGTAGCTGACGCCGTCCTCGTCGGTGCCGAGGAAGTAGCGGTGGGTCTCGGTGAGCGGGGCCTCGAAGGCCGGGGTCATGACGATTTCCGTGCCGCCGTCGGCCGTGTCATCGATCAGTACCTGGCCGCCGGAGACGACGAACACGCGGGTGGTCGGGTGGCTCCACGCGGCGGACAGCCAGGCCTCGTCGAGGCGGTGGTGCGCGGCGCGGTCGATGCCGCCGGGCGCGGTCAGGCCGATGGGCCGGACCGCGGCGTCGTTGTCGAAGGTGCTCACAGGTGCTTCCTACTCCCCCGGGATGGAATCGGGTGTTCAGGATTCAGCGGAGTGCGGTGGCCAGCTCGCCCCACAGGTACGCGGCCGTCTCCACGCCCTTGAGGAGGAGGTCGATCTCGACCTTCTCGTTGGGGGCGTGCCAGCCGTCGGACGGTACGGAGATTCCCAGGAAGAGGACGGGGGCGCCGAGCACGTCCTGGAGGTCGGCGGCGGGCCCCGAGCCTCCTTCGCGGGTGAAGAGGATCTTCTGGCCGAAGGCCCGTCCCATGGCGCGGGCCACGGCCTGGAGGGCGGGGTGGTCCAGCGGGGTCAGGCAGGGGCGGGTGGCGGGGGCGAAGGTGATCCGGTGCCCGACACCGGCCGGGATCAGGGCCTCGGCCCAGGCCCGGACCCGCTGCTGGACGTGGTCGGGGTCCTGGCCCGCGACCAGCCGGAAGCTGATCTTCACCAGGGCGGAGGACGGGATGATCGTCTTGCTGCCGTCGCCCTGGTAGCCGCCGCCGATGCCGTTGACCTCGGCGGTGGGGCGGGCCCAGACGCGTTCCAGCGTGGAGTAACCGGTCTCGCCGGACGCGGCGCGGGACTTGGCGGTGTGCAGCCAGGCCGCTTCGTCGAAGGGCAGCTCGGCGAAGAGCGCGCGCTCGGTGTCGGTGAGTTCGGCCACTCCGTCGTAGAAGCCGGGGATCGTGACCCGGCCGTCCGTGTCGTGCAGTGCGGCGACGAGCCGGGCGACGGCGGTCGCCGGGTTGGGGACCGCGCCGCCGAACGAGCCGGAGTGGATGTCCTGCCCGGGGCCGTACAGCTCGATCTCGCACTCGGCGAGGCCGCGCATGCCGGTGCAGACCGTGGGGGTCGTCTCGTTCCACATGCCCGTGTCGGAGACGATCACGGCGTCGGCGGCGAGGCGGGCGGCCTGTTCCTCGACCAGGGCGCGGAAGTGCGGCGAGCCGGACTCCTCCTCGCCCTCGATCAGGAGCTTGAGGCTGACGGCGGGGGTGGTGCGGCCGGTGGCCGCGAGATGGGCCCGGACACCGAGGGTGTGGAAGAACACCTGCCCCTTGTCGTCGGCCGCGCCCCGCCCGTACATCCGGCCGTCGCGGATCACCGGCTCGAACGGCTCGGTGTCCCAGCCGTCCTCGCGGGCGGCGGGCTGTACGTCGTGGTGGCCGTAGACCAGGACGGACGGGGCGTCCGGTTCCTCGGAGGGCCACTCGGCGAAGACCGCGGGGGCGCCGGGCGTCTCCCAGATCTCCACGACCGGGAAGCCGGTCTCCCTGAGCTTGGCGGACAGCCACTCGGCACTGCGTCGTACGTCCCCGTCGTGGACCGGCTGGGCGGATACGGACGGGATGCGCAGCCAGGCGGCGAGGTCGTCGAGGAAGGCTGTGCGGTGCTGCTCGGTGTACGTACGGACGGCGCTGTCCGGGGTGTCGCTCATGGCCTTGAGCCTAGTGCCTCCCCCGGTGGGGTCCGTGCCGTGCGCGGGGCCGGGGCCCGGCACGCGCGGGGCCGCACGGCTGCCGTCCTGCCGCGTCCCCGGTGGCCGGAGAGCGGTGACGGCCGGGGCGGCCGGGCCGGGCCGACGCTCGTCGGCCGGTCCCGGTTCAGGTGCGCGGGGGCGGCTCGTCGAGCAGGATGCGTTCCAGCTCGGCCCGGCCCGGGAGGCGGTCGGGGCGGGCGATCTCCCCGGTGCGTACGTAGAGGAACGTGGCGGTGACGTCGGTGAGCGGCAGTCCGTGCAGCTCGGCCCAGGCCAGCCGGTAGACGGCGAGCTGGAGGGGGTCGGCGGTACGGGCGCGGGTGGTCTTCCAGTCGACGATCTCGTACGTGTCCCCGGTGCGGTAGACGGCGTCGATGCGGCCCCGGACCACCCGGCCGGCCAGGGCGATCTGGAACGGCGTCTCGACGCGGTACGGGGTGCGGCGGGCGTACGGGGTGCGCTCGAAGGCCTCCTTGAGCGCGGCGAGGTCGCGTTCGTCGGCGATCTCGGCGTCGGTCCCGTCCCCGCCGGGCAGCTCGTCGGGGCCGAGCATGGGCAGCGGCAGCTCCTCGAAGCGGGACTCCACCCAGGCGTGGAAACGGGTGCCCCGGCGGGCGGCCGGCTGGGGCGGCCTCGGCATGGGGCGGGCCAGCTCCTGGGCGAAGCCGTCGGGGTCGTCGGCCAGGCGCAGCAGCTGGGTGGCGGAGAGCGAGGCCGGTACGAGCACGTCACGCACGGTGGCGCGGGCGCGGCGCAGCTCCCCGGCGAGGGCGTCGAGGTCGCGGTCCCAGGAGTCGAGGGTGCGGACCTCCTCGGGGGTGAGCCGGTGCTCCCCGGCGGAACCGGGCACGGAACCGGGCGTGGAATCGAGTGCGGGCTCGGGCTCGGGTGTTCGGGCCGCGGGGACGTGCGGGGTGCGGGCGGCGGGCGGGGGCCGCTTCGGCAGGGCGTCCCAGTCGTCGGCGTACCGCTCGTCGTCCGGGTAAGGAGCCTCGTCGTCCGGGTAAGGAGCCTCGTCGTCGGGGAAGGGGGCCTCGGCGTCCGGGACCGGGGGCGGGGCGTGACCCTCGCCGTACGGCCGGTCCTCGGCCGGGGACGGGACCGGGGCGCGGCCCTCGCCGTACGGCTCCGGCCCACCCGCCGCCCCGGACAGGGCCTCCAGATGGTCCATCACCGCGTCCGCGGCGGCTCTGCGGCGGGTCAGCGCGGCGGCGTCCAGGGGCAGCGGCCACGCCAGGTCGGCGGTCTCCGTGCCGAGCGCGGGGTTCTCCGCTTCGTCGGCCGGTTCGTCGGCCCATACCTCGATCTCGCCGTGTCCGGCCGCGCAGTGCTCGTACAGCGCGTGCAGGAAGGCGGACGGGCCGCGCGGTTTCTTCTGGGACGGACCCCACCAGTGGCCCGAGCCGAGGAGCAGGCTGCGGGGCCGGGTGAAGGTGACGTATCCCAGGCGGAGCTCCTCGGTGTGCTGGTGCTCCTTCATCGCCTCCTTGAACGCCTTGAGGCCCTTGGCGTCCCAGGCGCGGACGTCGGGGAGGGTCGCCCGGTCGCCGCGCAGGGCGTGCGGGAGGACCTGGGCCTGGGCGGTCCAGGCGTCGCGGGACTGGCCGCTGGGGAACTGGCCGCCGACCAGGCCGGGCACGGCAACGACGTCCCATTCCAGGCCCTTGGACTTGTGGGCGGTGAGCACCTTGACGGTGTTCTCGCCGCCGGGCAGGGCGTTGTCCAGGCCCTTCTCGTACTGGACGGCGGTGCGCAGGAAGCCGAGGAAGGCGAGGAGGGTGGCGTCGCCCTCGACGGCGGAGAAGCGCGCCGCGACGTCGAGGAAATTGGCGAGGGTCTCCCGGCGGCGGGCGGCCAGCGCCTGCGGGGACGCGGACAGCTCGACCTCCAGGCCGGTGGCGGCGAGCACCCGGTGCAGCACGTCCATCAGCGGATCGGCCAGCGAGCGGCGCAGCTCGCGCAGCTCGGCGGCGAGCCGGGCGAACCGGACCCGCGCCTCGGCGGAGAACGGAAGGCCGTCGTCCGCCTCGCCGCCCGCTTCGAGGAAGGTGTCCAGCGCGTCGGCGAGCGAGATCACCTCGGCCGGGTCGACGCCCTCGACGGCCTCGGCGAGGCGGCGGTCGGGGTCGAAGTCCTCGTCGTCGGCGTGGGACGCGCGGTGCACGAGGAGCCGGGCGCGGCGCCCGAGCAGTGCCAGGTCGCGGGGGCCGATCCGCCAGCGGGGACCGGTGAGCAGGCGGACCAGAGCGGCGTTGGCGCCGGGGTCCTGGAGGACCTCGCAGACCGCGACGAGGTCGGCGACCTCGGGCAGGTGCAGCAGCCCGGACAGCCCGACGACCTCGACCGGGATGTCGCGGGCCACCAGGGCGGCCTGGATCTGGGGGAAGTCTCCCGCGGTGCGGCACAGGACGGCGATCTCGCCGGGCGCCTTGCCGGTCCGTACGAGGTGGGCGATCGAGTCGGCGAGCCAGTCGATCTCCTCGGCGTGGGTGGGCAGCAGGGCGCAGCGGACGGTGCCGTCGCGTTCGGCGCCGGGGGCGGGGCGCAGCGCCTCGACGCCCTCGTGCATGGCGCGCAGCGGTGCGGCGAGGCCGTTGGCGAGGTGCAGGAGGCGGCCGCCGCTGCGGCGGTTCTCGCTGAGGGAGTGGCGGGTGGCGGGTGTGCCGTCGGCGTGCGGGAAGTGGTGCGGGAAGTCGTCGAGGTTGGCGACGGAGGCACCGCGCCAGCCGTAGATCGCCTGGCAGGGGTCGCCGACGGCGGTGACGGCGTGCCCGGTCCGGCCCGCGGGGCCGCTGCCGAAGAGGGCGGAGAGCAGCAGGCGCTGGGCGACGGAGGTGTCCTGGTACTCGTCGAGCAGCACGACACGGAATTCGTCGCGCAGGAT
Source organism: Streptomyces sp. NPDC058195 (assembly GCF_042883525.1). Lineage (NCBI taxonomy): Bacteria > Bacillati > Actinomycetota > Actinomycetes > Kitasatosporales > Streptomycetaceae > Streptomyces > Streptomyces sp. NPDC058195. The sequence continues at coordinate 57,848 of NZ_JBHVVM010000029.1, read as the reverse complement.
CGTGCCGACCTCGGGGCGGGTGAGTGCCAGCTCGGCGGAGAGCGCGATCTGGTCGCCGAAGTCGAGGAGGTCGCGGCTCTTCTTGGCGTCGCGGTAGCGCCGGGTCAGCTGGAGCAGCTCGCGGCGGGCCTCGGCGGTCTCGGGGATCCTGCGCAGCTCGGCGTTGCTGAGCCGGGCCGACGCGAGCGTGTCCAGGAGCCCGGTGTCGTACGCGGCGAGCTGTTCGGGGCGTACGAGGTGTTCGGCGAGCTCGGCGTCGAGGGCCAGCAGGTCGCTGACGAGTGTGGGGAACGACCTGGTCAGGGCGGGATACGGGCCGGGGGCCTCGCGCAGCACGCGGGCGGCGAGCTGGTAGCGGGTGGCGTCGGCCAGGAGGCGGGTGGTGGGTTCGAGCCCGATGCGCAGCCCGTGCTCGGTGAGGAGCCGTCCGGCGAAGGCGTGGTACGTGGAGATGCTGGGCTCGCCGGGGGGGTTGTCCGGGTCGATGGCGTCCGGGTCGGTGACCCCGGCGGCGACCAGGGCCTTGCGGACGCGCTCGGCGAGCTCGGCGGCCGCCTTGTTGGTGAACGTGAGCCCGAGCACCTGCTCGGGAGCGACCTGGCCGGTGCCCACCAGCCACACCACACGGGCCGCCATGACCGTGGTCTTCCCCGAACCGGCTCCGGCCACGATCACCTGCGGGGCGGGCGGCGCGGTGATGCAGGCCGTCTGCTCCGGGGTGAACGGGATCCCCAGAAGCTCCTTGAGCTGCTCGGGATCGGTGATACGCGGGGACACCTCAGAAAGGCTAACCGGACGCACCGACAACCGGGGCGCTCCGTCCCGCCCCGCGCTCACTCCAGGATGTGGCGGCCCTCCGGCTGTGCGCTGCACGACGCCCGGAAGGCGCAGTGCGTGCAGTGCTGGCCGGTCGTGGGGGTGAACCGCTCGTCCAGGACCCGGCCCGCGGCGGTGGCCAGCAGTTCGGGTACCCACTCCCCGGCGAGGGATTCCTGCGCCTGCACCTTGGGCAGGGTCTCGCCGCCCTCCTTCTTCGGGGCGGGCTGGCGCAGCTGTACGAGTTCGGCGCCGCCCGGCTCGGGACGGCGGCCGTCGAAGACCTCGTCGACCGCGCCCTCCCGGACGGCCAGCTGGTAGACGGCGAGCTGGGGGTGGCGGGCGACCTCGTCCCGGGTCGGGGACTGTTTGCCGGTCTTGAAGTCGACGACGTAGGCCCGGCCCTCGGCGTCCCGTTCGACGCGGTCCATGGAGCCCCGGATGCGCACCTCGTACTCCCCCGCCTCCAGCGTCACGTCGAAGTCGTGCTCGCTGGCGACGGGGGTGCGCCCGGCGCGGTCCATGACGTGCCAGCGCAGGAAGCGTTCGAGGGCGGCCCGCGCCTGCTCCTTCTCCTGCCCGGACTTCCAGGGGGCGTCGAAGACGAGCCCGTCCCAGACCGAGTCCAGCCGCTCCATCAGGACGGCGAGGTCGGCCGGGGTGCGCCCGGAGGCCACCTCGTCGGCCAGTACGTGGACGACGTTGCCGAAGCCCTGGGCGGCCGTCGCCGGGGCGTCCGCCTTGACCTCGCGGCCGAGGAACCACTGGAGCGCGCAGGTGTGGGCGAGCTGGTCGAGCGCGCTGCCGGAAAGGGCCACGGGCCGGTCCCGGTCGCGGAGCGGGACGGCGGAGCGGGTCGGTTCGTACAGCCCCCACCAGCGGTAGGGGTGGGCGGCCGGGACGAGCGGCTGGCCGTCGTCGTCGGTGAGCGCGGCGAGCCGGGCGAGGCGGCGGGCGGCCTCCTCGCGCAGGGCGTCGGAGGCGGCGGGGTCGACGGTGGTGGCGCGGAGTTCGGCGACGAGCGCGGCGACGGCGAGCGGGCGCCGGGGGCGGCCGGTGACGTCGCGGGGTTCGGTACCCAGCTCGGTGAGGAAGCGGGACGGCTGGTCGCCGTCGTCGGCCGGGGCCTTCACCGCGGTGACGACGAGCCGTTCGCGGGCGCGGGTCGCCGCGACGTAGAAGAGCCGTCGCTCCTCGGCGAGGAGGGCGCCGGGGGTGAGGGGTTCGGCGAGGCCGTCGCGGCCGATCCGGTCCGCCTCCAGCAGCGAGCCGCGGCGGCGCAGGTCCGGCCAGAGCCCTTCCTGGACACCCGCGACGACCACCAGGGACCACTCCAGGCCCTTGGAACGGTGGGCGGTCATCAGCCGTACGGCATCGGGGCGCACCAGGCGCCGGGAGAGGGTGTCGGCGGCGATGTCCTGGGCGTCGACCTCCTCCAGGAAGTTGAGCGCGCCGCGTCCGCCGGTGCGCTCCTCGGCGCGGGCCGCGGTGTCGAAGAGGGCGCAGACGGCGTCGAGGTCGCGGTCGGCGTTGCGGCCGCCCGCGCCGCCGCGCAGGGCGGCGCGCTCCAGCCTGCCCGGCCATGGGGTACCGGACCACAGGGCCCACAGGGCCTCCTCCGCGGTGCCGCCGCCTTCGAGCAGCTCACGCGCCTTGCGCAGGAGCGCGCCGAGGCGCTGGGCGCCGCGGGCGTACGCCGGATCGTGCGTGACGAGCCGTTCGGGCTCGGCGAGCGCGCGGGCCAGCAGGTCGCCGGAGGGCGCCGGTACGCGGATTCCGGCGGCGCGCTCCTCGTCGCGCAGGGCCCGGCCCAGGCGGCGCAGGTCGGCCGCGTCCATGGAGCCGAGCGGGGAGCCGAGCAGGGTCAGCGCGGTCTCGGTGTCCAGCCAGGAGGACGTGGCCGCGGACTCCGTCTCCGTGCCGCTCCCGCCGTTCGCACCCCGGTCGTGCTCCGGCGGCCCGGCGCCGTCCGTCGGCTCCGCTCCTGCCGCGGCTTCCGGCTTTCCTTCCGCCGGGTCCGGGTCCGGGGCCTCGGTGGCCTCAGGCTGTCCGGCGTTCGCCGGGTTCGCCGGGTTCGCCGGGGCCGCTACGTTCTCCGCGCTCTCCAGGTTCGCCGCGTTCGCAGGGGTCGCCACGCTCTCCGGGGCCGGGGCCAGGGCCTCGGTGTCCTCAGGCTGTCCGGCCTTCTCCGCGGCCTGCGCGGCCTCTGTGTCCGGGGCCCCGGCGTCCTCACACCGTTCCGTGGCCTCCGGCTCCGGCGCACTCCGGCGCACGGCTGCCGTGGCGACGGCCCGCAGGGCGGTGAGCAGCGGGGCCACCGCCGGTTCGTGGCGCAGCGGGAGGTCGTCGCCGTCGACCTCCAGGGGAACGCCCGCCGCGGTCAGGGCCCGGCGCAGCGAGGGGATCGTGCGGCCCCCGGCCCGTACCAGCACGGCCATCTCGTTCCATGCGACGCCGTCCTCCAGATGGGCCCGGCGCAGCAGGTCGGCGATGTTGTCCAGCTCGGTGGAGGCGGTCGGATACGTGTACGCCTCCACGCCGCCGCCCTCGCGGACCGCGGTCAGCTCGCGGTGGGCGCGGACCTTCTCCGCGGGCAGCCGGGTCAGCGGCATCCGGCGGGTGAGCAGCCGGGTGGCGGCCAGCAGCTGCCCGGCGGAGCGCCGCGACGTGGTGAGCACACCGACCGGGGCCGGGGCGCCGTCCGCCCGCCGGAAGGTCTCCGGGAAGTCCAGGATGCCGTTCACGTCGGCGCCCCGGAACGCGTAGATCGACTGGTCCGGGTCACCGAAGGCGATCAGGTCCCGGCCGCCCCCGGCACCCGGGGCGCTCCCCCGGTTCCCGGCCAGCGCGTGCAGCAGCCGCACCTGCGCCGGGTCGGTGTCCTGGTACTCGTCCACGAAGACCGCGTCGTACTGCCCGGCGAGCAGCGCCGACACCTCGGGGCGTTCCGCGAGCAGCACCGCCCGGTGCACCAGCTCCGCGTAGTCCAGCACCCCCTGCGCGTCCAGCACGTCCAGGTACTCGGCGAGGAACCCGGCGGCGGCGCCCCAGTCCGGCCGGCCGGTGCGGCGGGCGAAGGCGGCCAGCGCGTCCGGCCCGAGGCCCAGCTCGCGGCTGCGGGCCAGCACCGCGCGCACCTCGTCGGCGAAGCCCCGCGTCGTCAGGCAGGCCCGCAGCTCGTCGGGCCAGCGGATGTGCGCGAAGCCGTCCCGCTCCAGCTCGATCTGGCCCGCGAGCAGCTCGCGGACGGTGACGTCCTGCTCCGGCCCGGAGAGCAGCCGCATCGGTTCGGCGAAGAGGTCGGCGTCCTGGTGGGCGCGGACCAGGGCGTAACAGAAGGAGTGGAACGTGGTCGCCTGCGGGCCCCGGGCGGCGCCGAGGCGGGCGGCCATCCGGTCGCGCAGTTCGACGGCGGCCTTGCGGCTGAAGGTGAGCACCAGGACGCGGGCCGGCTCGGCGCCCCGGGCGATGCGTGCGGCGACCGCCTCGACGAGCGTGGTCGTCTTGCCCGTGCCCGGTCCGGCGAGTACCAGCAGCGGACCGCCCGGGTGATCAACCACCGCGCGCTGTGCCGCGTCCAGAACAGGAGGGTCCACGGAGCCCGGCGGGGTGCGCACCAGCCGGTACGCGCCCGCGGCCCGCTGCCGTGCGGGACGGTGCGGACTGTGCCGGGTGGTGGAGGAGGAGCTCACGTGGATCGCCGGTCCTGGTGGGTGTACTGATGTCGAGGATGCGGAGGGTGCCCGGGGTGAAGGGGACGCCCGGGGTGAAAGGGACGCCCGGGGTGCCGGGCGCGCGGTGCGCGCCGCGAACCTACGAAGCTACGCCAGTGGCGGCGCGATCCGGGCCGCCCGCGCTGCGTCCCTCGTCACGTTCCTCGTCACATCGCCCCACACGTTCCGGCATACCGGGTACGTTGTGCGGCCCCGGCGCCGCCCTCCGCGCCGCCGGATGGCCGAAGCTGTCAGGTGTGAGCACCTTGGTCCTTGTCCCGGTCCGCGCCACCGCCCGCGGTGCCGCCGTCCCACCGCGCCCTTCTCATGTCGAGGCGCGGCAGATGGCCCTCCGCGCCGCGGGGGGCCTCGCGCAGCGGGGTGCCCTCCGCCCGGTAGTGGTCCAGCGCCCGCAGCTCGTGGCCGGGCAGCAGCCCGCCGTCCGCGCGCACCACGCGCCACCAGGGCACCGCGGCCCCGTACAGCGACATGACCCGGCCGACCTGGCGCGGGCCGCCCTCACCGAGCCATTCGGCGACGTCCCCGTAGGTCATGACGCGGCCGGGCGGGACCAGCTCGACAGCGTCGAGCACCCGCTCCGCGTACTCCGGCAGTTCGTGGACCGGCCCCTCGCCGTCCGCTGGCTCCTGGCTCATCCGTCCCATCCTGCCGTACGCCACCGACATCGCGGCCCCACCTGTTTCAGCTGTCGGATCATCAGGTGTGCGGGCGGCGTCGAAGGGGCGTATCTTGCGCTTCGCGCGTCGGTGCGGTGCACCCTGGCGCCGCCCTCCGCCGCCGGACCGTGCCACCATCGTGCGGACGGTGACCGGTGATACGAGAACACGAAGACCCATCAGAGGCGACGAAGGAGCAGGGCGTGCAGCCACCGAAGGCGGCGGACGCCCCTGATGCCGAGCCGCGACCCGATACCCCCGGCACGGTCGGCTCGACGCTCTCGGCCGTCGCCGAGGAGCAGGCCGAGCGCGTCTCGGGGGACGAGCCGCTGCTCCCCGCCCGGGTGCACCGCCCCTCCGACCTCATGCGGCTCCTCATCGGTGTCCTGGCGGTCGCGGTGCTCTTCGCGTTCGCCGCGTTCGCCCACGGCACCACCACCGGCCTCGAACAGGACATCACCAAGGGCACCGGCCAGGCACCCGACCTCCTGATCAAGATCGCGGGCCTGGTCTCCAGCATCGCGGTCCTGCTCGTCCCGGTCGTCTTCGCCATCGAGCGGCTGATCAAACGCGACGGGCTGCGGATCGCCGACGGGGTGCTCGCCGCCGTACTGGCCCACGGCGTCACGCTCGCCGCCGACCTCTGGGTCGCCCAGTCGGCCCCCGGCACCATCCAGGACGCCCTGACCCAGCCGCAGCCGGGGGACGCGCTCAGCGACCCCGTGCACGGCTATCTCGCTCCGGTGATCGCGTACATGACGGCCGTCGGCATGGCGAGACGGCCGCGCTGGCGGGTGGTGCTCTGGGTGGTGCTGCTGCTCGACGCCTTCGCGATGCTGGTGGGCGGCTACACCACCCCGTTCTCGATCATCCTCACCGTGCTGATCGGCTGGACCGTGGCGTACGGCACGCTGTACGCGGTCGGCTCACCGAACGTACGGCCGACCGGCCAGCACCTGATGGCCGGTCTGCGCCGTGTCGGCTTCCGCCCGGTCAGCGCGATGCGCGCCGACGAGACGCTCGACTCGGGCGACCAGAGCGACCGGGGGCGCCGCTATCTGGTCTCCCTGGAGGACGGGCCTCCGCTGGATGTGACGGTCGTCGACCGCGAGCAGCAGGCCCAGGGCTTCTTCTACCGGGTGTGGCGCCGCCTCACCCTCCGCGGCATCACCGAGCGCCGCTCCATCCAGTCGCTGCGCCAGGCCCTGGAACAGGAGGCGCTGCTCGCGTACGCGGCGATCGCCGCCGGGGCCAACGCGCCCAAGCTGATCGCCACCTCCGAGCTCGGGCCGGACGCCGTGATGCTGGTGTACGAGCACATCGGCGGCCGTTCCCTGGACGCCCTGGAGGACGCGGAGATCACCGACGAGCTGCTGCACGGGGCCTGGCGGCAGGTGAAGGCGCTCCAGTCGCGCCGGATCGCGCACCGCAGGCTCACCGGTGACGCCATCCTGGTGGATCGTTCCGGCACGGTGTTCGTCACCGATCTGCGCGGCGGTGAGATCGCGGCCGGTGATCTGGTCCTGCGGATGGACGTCGCCCAGCTGCTCACCACCACCGGTCTGCGGGTGGGAGCGGAGCGGGCCGTCGCCGGGGCGCTGGAGGTGCTCGGCCCCGACGCCGTCGCGGACTGCCTGCCGCTGCTCCAGCCGATCGCGCTGAGCCGCTCCACCCGGGCGGCCCTGCGGCGGCTCGCCCGGGAACGTTCGCAGCGGGAGCGCGAGGCGGTGCTGGCGGCCTCGGACGCGGCGAAGCGGGCCAGGGCGCAGGAACACACGGCCCAGCCCGCCGTGTCCCCGGACGGCGGGGCGGACACCGGCCCGAAGACCGGCGCCAGGACCGACCGCAAGGCACTGCGCAACCAGAAGCAGGCCGAGAAGCGTGCCCTGGACGACGCCCTCGAAGAAGCCCGCGAGGAGGACCTGCTCAGCCAGATGCGGCGCCAGGTGCTGCTGATCCGGCCGCAGGCACCGGTCGAACCGGTGCGGCTGGAACGGATCAAGCCGCGCACCCTGGTCAGCTGCATCGCCGGGGCGATCGCCGCGTACTTCCTCATCTCGCAGATCACCCAGCCCGATTTCGGCGCGGTGGCCGAGCAGGCGGAGTGGGGCTGGGTGGCGGCGGCGGTGGGCTTCTCCGCGCTCAGCTACGTGGCGGCGGCGATGAGCCTGCTGGGCTTCGTTCCGGAGCGGGTGCCGTTCGGGAAGACGGTGCTGGCGCAGGTCGCCGGTTCCTTCGTGAAGATCGTCGCCCCGGCCGCGGTCGGCGGAGTGGCGCTGAACACCCGCTTCCTGCAGCGCGCCGGGGTGCGCCCCGGGCTCGCCGTGGCGAGTGTCGGCGCCTCGCAGCTGTTCGGCCTCGGCTGCCACATCCTGCTGCTGGCCGCCTTCGGCTACCTGACCGGCACCGAGAAGACCCCGTCCTCGCTCACCCCGTCCAGGACGGTCATCGCCGGGCTGCTGACGGTCGCCGTGCTGGTGCTGGTGGTGACGGCCGTCCCGTTCCTGCGGAAGTTCGTGGTGACCCGGGTGCGGTCGCTGTTCGCCGGGGTGGTGCCGCGCATGCTCGACGTGGTGCAGCGGCCCCAGAAGCTGCTGACCGGCATCGGCGGAATGCTGCTGCTGACCGGTCTGTTCGTGATGTGCCTGGACGCCTCGGTCCGGGCGTTCAGCGGTCCGGACGTTCCGCATCTGAGCTACGCGAGCATCGCGGTGGTGTTCCTGGCGGGCAACGCGCTCGGGTCGGCGGCGCCCACCCCGGGCGGAATGGGGGCGGTGGAGGGCGCGCTGACGCTGGGTCTGATCGCGGTCGGGCTGCCGAAGGAGGTCGCGGCCCCCGCCGTGCTGCTGTACCGCCTGCTGACGCTGTGGCTGCCGGTGCTGCCCGGCTGGCTCTGCTTCAACCACCTGACCCGCAAGGGTGCGCTCTGACGCCCCCTCACCCCTCGGTCGGGGGCGGCCGGGAGGCCAGTCGGGCGACGCCCCGGCCGCCCGCCACCCGCTTGGACCGGCGCCCCGTGCAGGGCCCCGGGTCACGCCGCACCATGGACGCATGAGGACCTCCCCTGCCCTGCGCACCGCCGCCCTGACCGCCGCCGCCACCCTGCTCCTGCCCCTCACCGCCTGCTCGAAGAGCGACGGGAGCGGCCCGGCCGGGTCACGGAACTCGCCGGTCGCCGCGAACGCCGCCGAGGCCAGCAGCTCCGGCGACCTCGGCTCCCAGAAGCTGACGTGGCAGCCCTGCCCCGCCCCGTCCGCGGCGCAGGGCGGCGGAAAGGCGCCGTCCCCGCTGCCCGGTGGCACCCCCTGGGAGTGCACGTTCATGAACGCGCCGCTCGACTACGCGAAGCCTGGGGGCGACACGATCCGGCTGGCCCTGATCCGGGCCGCCGCCAAGGACAAGGACCAGCGGATCGGCTCCCTCCTCTTCAACTTCGGCGGCCCGGGTGCCTCCGGCGTCGCCACCCTGCCCGCCTTCGGCACCGACTACGAGAAGCTCCGCGCGCGCTACGACCTGGTCAGCTTCGACCCGCGCGGCGTCGGCCGCAGCGAGGGCGTGAAGTGCGAGGACGACAAGCAGCTCGACGCCCGCTACGAGAGCGACGCCACCCCGAACAACAGCGAGGAGGTGGACTCCCTCGTCAAGAACACCAAGACGTTCGCGCTGGCCTGCAAGCAGAAGTCCGGCAAGCAGCTCCCCTATGTCGGCACCACCGACGCCGCCCGGGACATGGACCTGATGCGCCAGGTGCTCGGTGACCAGAAGCTGCACTACTTCGGGATCTCCTACGGCACCGAACTCGGCGGCGTCTACGCCCACTTGTTCCCGAAGAACGTCGGCCGGGCGGTGCTGGACGCGGTGGTCGACCCCACGCAGGACACCGAGCAGGCCTCCCTCGGCCAGGCCAAGGGCTTCCAGCACGCCCTGGACAACTTCACCCAGGACTGCGTGGACCGCGGTGACGCCTGCAAGCTGCCCGGCTCCACCTCCAAGGAAGTCGAGCAGCACATCTCCGAGCTGCTCGACCGGCTGGAGAAGAAGCCCATCCAAGGGCTCGGGCAGCGCCACCTGACGGAGTCCCTGGCGATCACCGGCATCGCCGCCGCCCTCTACTCCAAGCAGACCTGGCCGCTGCTGGAACAGGGCCTTGACGAAGCCGACGGCGGCAACGGCGGACTGCTCCTGGCCCTTGCCGACTCGCTGAACGGGCGCTCCCAGAACGGTCGTTACGACAACTCGATGGCCGCCAACACCGCGATCAACTGCGCCGACTCCAAGCAGCGGTTCACCTCCGGCCAGACCGAGGCCAAGCTCCCCGACTTCCGCTCCGCCTCGAAGATCTTCGGTGACTACCTGGGCTGGTCCCTGATGACCTGCACCGGCTGGCCGGTGGCGGGCGCGTGGAAGACCCCGGACGTGAGCGCCCCGGGCTCCGCCCCCATCCTGGTCATCGGCAACACCGGCGACCCGGCGACCCCGTACGAGGGGGCCAAGGCGATGTCCGACGCGCTGGGCAAGGGGGTCGGCGTGATGATGACGTACGAGGGCCAGGGGCACGGCGCGTACAACAGCGGCAACGCCTGTGTGCAGCAGGCCGTGGGCGGCTACCTGCTGGACGGCAAGGTCCCCTCGGCCGACACGGTCTGCAAGTAACGCCTCCCCCCGGCACGTACGCCTCAGGACTGCCGCGTGGTTCCCGGCGGGCGTGCGACGACCGCTGCGGAGCAGCCCTTAGCATGGGCGGCCTCTCTCGGCTCCGACGCCGAGCAGCCCCATCGGGAGGACGTACCACGTGGCCGTACACGCACGCGCCGGAGCCCTGGTCTCCGCCGCACTTCTGCTGACCGGGCTGCTCGCGGGCTGCGGCGGAAGTACGGACGGGAGTACCGGCGGGAGTACGGACGGGGGCAGGGACCGCGCGGGCACGTCCCCGGCCGGTTCCCCGTCCGCCGGGGAGCCGGGCCCGCCCCGGCTCCCCGCCTCCCTCACCTCCCAGCGGCCGGACTGGAAGCGGTGCGAGGCCCGCGCCGGGGAGAGCGCGCCCGGCTCCGAGTGGCGCTGCGCGACGGTCCGGGTGCCGCTGGACTACGCGAAGCCCGACGGCGACACCCTCGGGATCGCGCTGATCCGCAAGCGGGCCGCGAACCAGGGCCGACGCCTCGGTTCGATGCTCTTCAACTTCGGCGGCCCCGGCGGCTCCGGCGTCTCGACACTGCCGCGCGCCGCCGGTTCGTACACGAACCTCAACTCCCGCTACGACCTGGTGGGCTTCGACCCGCGCGGGGTCGCGGGCAGCGAGGGCGTGAACTGCCGCACCGACAAGGAGCAGGAGGCCGACAACCAGAAGGTCGACATGACGCCGGACACGGCGGCGGAGGAGGCGGCCTTCATGAAGTACGGCGCCGACTTCGGCGCCGGCTGCGCACGCCGCTCCGGCACGGTCCTGCCGTACGTCGGCACGTCGAACGCCGCCCGGGACATGGACCTGATCCGCGAGGTCCTCGGCGACCGGAAGCTCACCTACTTCGGCATCTCCTACGGCACCGAACTCGGCGGCACCTACGCGCACCTCTTCCCCGCGCGCGTCGGGCGGACCGTCCTGGACGCCGTCGTCGACCCGACCGCCGACGCGATCGGGCACGCCCGCAACCAGGCGACCGGCTTCCAGCGGGCCCTGGACAACTACCTGACGGCCTCCGGACAGGACCCGAAGGACGGCACCCGGCGCATCGCACGGCTGCTGGAGCGGATCGACCGCACGCCGCTGCCGACCGCATCGGGCCGCGAACTCAACGAATCGCTGGCCATCATCGGCATCGTCGCGCCGCTCTACTCCAAGTCCAGCTGGCCGGTCCTGACCCAGGCGCTCGACGAGGCCGAGAAGAGCGGCACCGGGAACGCCCTGCTCCGGCTGGCCGACGCGTACAACGGCCGGGACGCGCGGGGGCGCTACACCACCGAGAGCCACTCCCAGCGTGCCGTCGCCTGCGCCGACAGCAAGCTCCGGCCGACCACGGACGAGGCGCGGGCGCTGCTGCCGGAGTTCCGGAAGCTGTCCCCGGTGTTCGGCCCGTTCCTGGCGTGGGACACCGCCGGGTGGTGCGCGCGGTGGCCGGTGGCGGGCGAGCGCGAGAACCCGGAGACGAGCGCCCCGGGCGCCGGTCCGGTGCTGGTCGTCGGGACGACCGGCGACCCCGCGACCCCGTACGAGGGCGCCCGGCGGATGGCGGACGAGCTGGGCAGGGGCGTGGGGGTGCTGCTCACCAACAAGGGCGAGGGGCACGGCGCGTACGGCCAGAACTCCTGCGTGACCTCGGCCGTGGACGCGTACTTCCTCGACGGGGCTGTCCCGGAGGACGGCACGACCTGCTCGTGACGCCGGGCTGGAAGGGTGAAGGGGCCGGTCCGTGCGGACCGGCCCCTTCACCCTGAGCACACGGTGTCTCAGTACACCGGCTTCTCGGGCTCGATCTGGTTGACCCAGCCGATCACTCCGCCGCCCACGTGCACCGCGTCGGCGAAGCCCGCCGACTTGAGGACCGCGAGGACCTCGGCGCTGCGGACGCCCGTCTTGCAGTGCAGGACGATGCGCTTGTCCTGCGGAAGGTCCTGGAGGGCGTTGCCCATCAGGAACTCGTTCTTCGGGATCAGCCTGGCGCCCGGGATCGAGACGATCTCGTACTCGTTCGGCTCGCGGACGTCGATGATCTCGATCTTCTCGTCCGCGTCGATCCACTCCTTGAGCTGCTTGGGAGTGATCGTGGAACCGGCCGCCGCCTCCTGGGCCTCCTCGGACACGACGCCGCAGAAGGCCTCGTAGTCGATGAGCTCGGTGACGGTGGGGTTCTCGCCGCAGACCGCGCAGTCGGGGTCCTTGCGGACCTTGACCTGGCGGTACTGCATCTCCAGGGCGTCGTAGATCATCAGCCGGCCGACCAGCGGGTCACCGATACCGGCGAGCAGCTTGATGGCCTCGTTGACCTGGATGGAGCCGATGGAGGCGCAGAGCACCCCGAGCACACCGCCCTCGGCGCAGGACGGGACCATGCCCGGCGGCGGCGGCTCCGGGTAGAGGCAGCGGTAGCAGGGGCCGTGCTCGGACCAGAAGACGGACGCCTGGCCGTCGAACCGGTAGATCGAGCCCCAGATGTACGGCTTGTTCAGCAGCACCGCCGCGTCGTTGACCAGATAGCGGGTGGCGAAGTTGTCCGTGCCGTCCACGATCAGGTCGTACGGGGCGAAGATGTCCATCACGTTGTCGGCTTCGAGCCGCTCCTCGTGAAGGACCACGTTCACGTACGGGTTGATGCCCAGCACCGAGTCCCTGGCGGACTCGGCCTTGGAGCGCCCGATGTCGGACTGGCTGTGGATGATCTGGCGCTGCAGGTTCGACTCGTCGACCTCGTCGAACTCCACGATGCCGAGCGTGCCGACACCGGCCGCGGCCAGGTACATCAGGGCCGGCGAGCCGAGACCTCCGGCGCCGACACAGAGCACTTTCGCGTTCTTCAGTCGCTTCTGTCCGTCCATCCCGACATCCGGGATGATCAGGTGGCGGGAGTACCTGCGGACCTCGTCGACGGTGAGCTCAGCGGCTGGCTCGACCAGGGGTGGCAGCGACACAGGAACCTCAACAATGCAGGTGGTCGGTTTCTACGTACTTCGACTGCGTACGGTTGTTCTTCCGGTAACACTGCCACGCCCCCTCTCATTCCGAGATACCTGGTCCGATCCGCGAGACGATTTCGTCCCAGTACCTGGGCAGCGTCGTGAAGGGGTCGTTCTGTCCGCGTTGGCCGTCTCGATCCGTGAAGAAGATCGTGCCCGCGCCCTGCCAGCGGGCGACCCGCATCGCCTCGTCGAGGTGGGTGCGCGGAACCCCGTGGACGAAGTGCGCGAACCGCTCCGGCGGATAGGAGGCGGTCCACTCCGCCACCTGGGACCAGCGGTAGTCGGTCCACCCCCCGTTGAAGGTGACCAGCTGGTCGGCGGCCTCGGCGTAGCCGGGGTACGGGTGAGTGCCCACGCCCAGCACCAGCGGCCCGCTCCCCCTCCCGTACGGGCGGCCGCCGTGCTCAAGGAACGCCGCGAGCGTGCTGGTGAGCCGGCGCACCACCGGGAGGTGGCTGCGCTCGGCCGGGCAGCGGTCGAGGTAGAAGCCGTCGACGCGGTACCAGTCGAGGAAGCACTGCGCGTCGGCGATCAGCTCGGCGAAGAGGCGGCTGCCGTACGCCAGGTCGAGATGGCCTAAGAGCCGTCCGCCCGCCGCCCGCGCATCCCGCGGGCCCTGGCCGTGCCCGGTCCGTCCGTGGGCGTGGCGGAGCCGTCCCACGGCCTCCAGGCAGTGCGGGTCGGGGCGGGCGCCGGGACCGTTGTCGATGTTGAGCACGGCCCAGTGCAGCGGCGTGCCGGGCCGGGCCAGTTCGGCCCACTCGGTCGGCGCGAGCAGCGGATGCGCGTACCCGGGCACGCCGAAGCCGAGCCGCTCGGCGCCGCTGGTCCGGCGGGCGGTGCCGGGGCTGGTCAGATGCGGCACGCCGCCTCCATCCAGATGTCCGCGAGGGACTCCTCCAGATTGATCCGGGGGCGCCAGCCGAGCCGGTCCCGGGCGGTGCGGACATCGGCCTGCTGCCAGGCGCCGCAGCCGTCCGGGTAGGGCGACGGGGTCGCCGAGAGGTGCTCGATCACCGACTCACCGGAGCTGCGCGGGGCGCCGATGGGCAGCCGGGACGGGGGCGCGTCCAGCTCGTGGAGCGCACCGGCGAACCCGGCGACCCTGGCGAGGACGGCGGCGGCGTCCCGCAGGCGCACGGCCCGGCCGGTACCGATGTTGACGACGCCCTGGGCGGCGGAGAGCGAGGCGGCGTGCACCGCGCGCGCGACATCGCGTACGTCCACGAAGTCGCGCTGCACGCCGAGGCCGCTGAGCTTCAGCTCGCCGTCGCCGGACTGCATGGCCCGGCGCATCGCCTCGGCCAGCCGCCCGAGCGGGGAACCGGCCGGGGTGCCGGGGCCGACCGGCGAGAAGACCCGCAGCACGACCGCGTCGAGGCCGGAGCCGAGGACGAGTTCGGTGGCGGCGAGCTTGCTGACCCCGTACGGGCCGCCGGGGCGCGGGACGGCGTCCTCGGCGGTGGACGAGCCGGGCTGCGAGGGCCCGTACTCCGAGGAGCAGCCGAGCTGGACGAGCCGGGCGGTGCAGACGCTGCGCCGCATGGCCTCACAGACCGTGGCAACGGCGACGGTGTTGTGCCGGGTGAGGTCGCGGGCCCCGCCGCGGGTGGCGCCCGCGCAGTTGACGACGACTCCGGGGTGGACGGCGTCCAGGAAACGGGTCAGCGCGCCGGGGCTGCCGCTGGCGAGGTCAAAGCGTACGTCGGCGTCGTCGCCGCGGCCGAGCGCCGTGAGGTGCACGGCGGGGTCGGCGAGCAGCCGGTCGGCCACGAAGCGGCCGAGGAAGCCGTTGGCTCCGAGCAGCAGAACCCTCATCGCGCGCCCCCTCGGCGCCGACGGCCAGCTGCCGGGGAAGGGGGTTGGGGGGTCATGTCCGGTGTCTCCTTGGGGATGTGAGTGCGGTGGAAGGGCAGTAACCCGCGGCGTCGGCTCCGCGGGGCAGGCGTTGGCGGTGAGGTGACTGGTGTGGGTTACGCGGCGACCGGGCCTTCGTCGACCGGCCGGGCGGTGCTGTGGGCGGATGCGCGGGAGAGGACTGCGGTGGCCGCGATCAGCAGTCCGAGCGCGGCTCCGCCGCAGGCGACGGCTGGCACCACTGCGGTGCCGGCCGTCAGGACAAGAAGGTCTACGGGGCGGGACAGGAGGTGGAGCCCCGGCAGCCGTCCGGCCAGCACCAGCGCGGGGGCCAGTGCCTCGGCCGCGCAGGCGGCGGCCAGTCCGCCGGTGGCGATCCCGGGGAAGCCGTGCACGGCGAGCAGCCGGGCGGCCAGGAGCAGCAGCCCGAGCGCGCCCGCCCCGGTGTACGCCCCGCCGCCCCCGTACGCCCGGTGGGCGAGGTACAGCAGGCCGACGACGGCGCAGAGATGGAGTGCGACGGCCCCGAGGAGCAGGGGGCGCACGCCCGCGCCGAACTCCTCCAGCGCGCGGCTGCCGATGAGTCGTCGCCGGGCGTGCAGGGAGAAGAGGTGCGCGCACCAGACGGCCGGGACGAGCGCGAGGGCCAGGCCGAGCAGCGGTGCGGGGGTGAGCGCCCAGGGGCCGTCGGGGCCACCGCTGAGTACCTGGTCGAGCAGGGGTTCGCCGTACAGGACGTAGCCGAGGAGCCAGCAGGTGTACGCCGTGGCCGTGGCAGAGGGGCGGGCCCCGGTGCGCAGCGGGCCGCTGCGCAGGACGAGCGCGAGCCCGGTGAGTACGGCGAGGGCTCCGGCGGAGCCGATCGCGAGCCGGGCCCGGCCGCCGAGCACTCCCTCGGTGAGGGCGAGCGCCCCCAGGGTCGCGGCGCAGGCGGCGCCCGGCAGGAGGGCGCGCAGGGTCCAGGCGGCGCGGGTCGCGGTGTCGCGTGCCGGAGCCTCCGGCGCGCTCGTGCGTCCGGTCGGCGAGCCGGGCATCCGGGCGAAGAGTTCCTCGGCGAGCGAGAAGACGTCGCGGTGCCGGTAGCGGGCGGCTGTGCGGTCGGTGACGCCGTGGGCTTCGAGCCCGGCGGCGAGCTCCAGCGGATCGACGGCCCGCTCGCACAGCTCGCGGTGCCGGTGCATCAGCGAGCGCACGGGGTCGGCGGGACCGCGGCGCACGGCGGTGGTCCGGCGCGCCGGGTGCCCCGGCGGGGCGGAACACGCGATCTCGGGGGCGCGGACGGAGCCGGAGGGGAGGGCGGAGCCCGGGGCGCGCGACGCCACGGGGGTGCCGGTCGTCAAAGGCGTGCCGGGCGCCGCGGGGGTATCCGGTGCGCCGGATACCCCCGGCACATCGGAGACACCCGGTACGTCGGAGACACCCGGTACGTCGGGTGCGCCCGGTACATCGGGCGTCGCGGGGTTGCCGGAGGTGCCGGGCACCGCGGCCGGGCCGTCCATGGTGGTTCCTCTGTGGTCGTCGCCGCCCGCCCCCGCCTTCCCCGCCCCCGCGCGGCCGGGACCGTTGCGGTCCTGTCCGGCGCGGTCCGGGGCGGAGGTCTCGCGTCCGGTCTGTCCCGCCTCATACATCGCGGTCACCCGCCTCCCGTGCGCCCGCGCAGATGGTCCGGGGTGCGACGGCCCAGCTGGGCTTGCGGCAGACGGCGGCGGACCGGACGGTGTCCGCGGCGGTCCAGGCGTCCAGGACGTGCGCCTCCGGAGGCATGGCGAACGGGCGCGGCCCTCCGCCGCCGCCCCCCGTCACCGCCTGGCCGCGCACCGGGGCCCGCGCGATCAGCTCCAGGTAGAGGCCGTGGAAGGCCGCGAGGTTCTGTTCGACGGTGAACAGTTCGAGCGCCCGAGCGCGCGCCGCCGCACCGAGCCGTGCACGGCGCTCGGGATCGCGCAGCAGCGCGAGACAGGCACCGGCCAGCGCCCCGGGGTCACGCGGGGGCACCACGAGTCCGGTGCCGCCGATGGTCTCGACGACCGCGCCGACGTCCGTGGAGACCGTGGCCCGGCCGCAGAACATCGACGCGACGAGACCGGCCGGAAACCCCTCGGCCACGCTGGACAGGACGGCGACCCCGCCCGCCGCGTAGGCGTCCGGCAGCGCGGATACCCCGGCCCCGCCCAGCTCCTCGAAGGAGACCGCGGCATCGGCGGACAGCCGCGCGGTGAGCGCCCGGCACCGCGCGAGATACTCCTCGCCCTCCGGCCCCGGCACCGGGGTACCGATGATCCGCAGCCGGGCCCCCGGCTGCGCCGTGCGCACCTGCGCGAAGGCGTGCAGCAGCGTGAGCAGGTCCTTGGCGGGCTCGATCCGGCCGACCCAGACCAGGGTGTCGTCGGGGCCGCGGTCGCCGCTCTCCCCCAGTGCCGTGAAGGGGTCGCAGTCCATGCCGGGATGGACCGTGCGCAGCTTCGCGCGGTCGGCGCCGCACCGCTCCTGCCAGCGCCGCGCGTGGGTGTTGCCCGCGGTGACGATCGTGGCCTGCCGGTACACCTCGGTGGCCAGCCTGCCGTGGAAACGCGCGAGCAGGGCGCGCGCCGGCGCGTTCAGCGGGGCGTCGCTCGCGGCGAGGTAGTGCTCCCGAAGCCGTACGCCGTCCTCGCTGACCAGCAGCGGCGTCCGGAAGAAGCGCTTGGCCAGCAGCCCCGGGAGGGCGGCGGCACCACCGGAGGCCGTGTGGCAGAGGTCGACCGCGCCGAGACCCCGTTCGTCGTACCAGTCGAGCGAGAGCGGGCGCAGTGCCCGGCCGAGCTCCTGCGCGAAGGCGAGGAGGTCCGGGACGGTGGCGCGCTGCACGGTGCGCCCGGCGCCCCGGGCGCGGCAGGCCGCTTCGAGCACCTGTACGGCGGATTCCGAGCGGAGGGCCGCGGCCAGTCCGCCGTGTTCGCGGGCCAGTTCGGCCAGTCCGTACAGGCCGTCGGCGAACCGGGGGTCGGTGTCGGCCGGACCGCGGACGGCGGTCTCGTCCTCGCCGCCCGCCGCGCAGACCGAGCTCACGAGGTCCGCGAGCCGGTCCGTGAACCACTGCCGCTCGCGACGGCCGTACGCGCGGGCGGCGCCGCCCGTCGCCATCCGGGCGAACAGGCCCTTCGGGCCCCGGGCGCCCGGGAGGCGCTCATCCGCGGTCCACAGATGCGCCGTGCGCACCCGCCCCGCGTGCGCCGGGAGCGGGGGCCGGTCCCGCGCCTCCCGCTCGACGGAGCGGACGAGAGCGAAGAGGTCGAACTCGTGCTGCGGGAGTCCGCGTACCAGCCGGTCGCACCAGAGCCCGGACTCACCGGCCGCATACGGATATCCACCGTCGGTGAGAAGTCCGATCCGCACGAGTACACCCCCGCTCTCCCTGGTCGGTGGCCACCGCGGAAACGGCGGCTCACAGCGGGAAGACCGTAAGCGGATACGCCGGTGGTGCGACGGACGGTTGTCCGTCGCACCACCGAAAGGGGTGAACCGTCGTAACCTTCCCGCCCCGGCGACGTTTTGTTGCGCAGGAAATACGGAAGATCACTCAGCGTCAAACGGCGGCCAACTCCTTGCGGGCCGCGCGGCGCACCGCCGCCAGCGCCGGATCGAGCGCGGGCACCGCCGCCAGAAGCTGGCGGGTATACGGCTCCTTCGGATCTCCGTACACCTCGTCCACCGTGCCCTGCTCGACGATCCGGCCCTGCCGCATGACCACGACCCGGTCGCTGACCTGGCGCACGACGGCGAGGTCGTGCGCGATGAAGACCAGGGCCAGTCCGAGTTCCCGCTGGAGCCGTGCCAGCAGCGCGGTCACCTGGGCCTGGGTCGTCACGTCGAGCGCGGAGACGGCTTCGTCGCAGACGATCAGCTCCGGCTCGGCGGCCAGTGCGCGGGCGATCCCGACGCGCTGGCGCTGCCCGCCGCTGAACTCGTGCGGGTAGCGGTCGTAGCCCTCCGGGCCGAGGCCGACCCGGGTCAGCAGCTCCGCCACCCGGGCCCTGATCGCCTTCTCGTCGCGCTGCCCCGCGGCCCGCAGCGGGTCGGCGACCGACTCGCCGACCGAGCGGCGCGGGTTGAGCGAGGAGACCGGGTCCTGGAAGACCATCTGCACCCGGGCGTCACGGGTGAGCCGCCCCGAGGTGGGTTCCAGCAGCCCGACGAGCATCCGGCCGAGCGTGGTCTTGCCGCTGCCGCTCTCACCGACGATGCCGAGGGTCTCGCCGCGCCGCACGGTGAGCGAGACCCCGTCGACGGCGGCGAGCACGCCCTTCCCCCGCCCGAAGACCTGCCGTACGCCGTCGGCCTCGACCAGCACCCGCGCACCGTCCGCCGGCCGCGGGCCGGAGGCGGCGCGCGGCCCCGTCGTCCGCGGCCCCGTCACCCTCGGCACCGCCGCCAGCAGCTCCCGCGTGTACGGTGCGCGCGGGGCCACCAGCACCTGGCCGACCGGCCCCCGTTCCACCTCCCGTCCGGCCCGCATGACCAGCACCTCGTCGACCGACTCCGCCGCCACGCCCACGTCATGGGTGACCAGCAGCAGCCCCATGCCGGTCTCCCGGCGCAGCTCGTGCAGCAGGTCCAGGATCTGGGCCTGGACGGTGACGTCCAGTGCGGTGGTCGGCTCGTCGGCGATGAGCAGCCGGGGCTCGCAGGCCAGGGCCATCGCGATCAGCGCCCGCTGCCGCATCCCGCCGGAGAACTCGTGCGGCCGGGACCGGGAGCGCCGGGCCGCGCCGGGGATGCCGACCCGGTCCAGCACCTCCACCGCGCGGGCCCTCGCCGCCCGGCGGGAGGTTTTGTTGTGCACCCGGTACACCTCGGCGATCTGGTCGCCCACCGCGTAGTACGGGTCGAGCGAGGACAGCGGGTCCTGGAAGACCATCGCGGCTCCGGCGCCCCGCAGGCCCCGCAGCTCCGCGTCGCTCGCGGCGGTCACGTCCACCCCGGCGACCCGGACCGAGCCGGTGACCTTGGCGCCGGTGCCCCGGTGCAGTCCGAGCAGGGCGTACGCCGAGGCGCTCTTGCCGGAGCCGGACTCGCCGACCACGCCGAGCGCACCACCGGCCTCCAGCGAGAACGACAGCCCGTCCACCGCCCGTACGTCGCCGAACGTGACCGTGAGACCGGAGACTTCGACCAGACTCATGCCAGTACCACCCGTCGGTCGGCCATCGCCTGGAGGATGTCGGCGACGGTGTTGGCGAGGACGACGAAGAACCCGGTGACCAGCACCAGACCCACGACGACCGGAAGGTCCACGTGCTTCACGGCGTCGACCAGTTCGCGGCCGACCCCCGGAATCCCGAAGAGTGATTCGGTGAGCACGGCGCCGCCGAACATCGAGCCGACGTCCAGTGCGCCGAGCGCGATCACCGGCGCCAGCGCGCCGCGCAGCGCGTGCCGCCCGACGAGCGCCCGCTCGCCGACCCCGTACGCCCGGAAGGTGCGCACATGGTCCTCGGCCAGGGTCTCCAGCATCGAGGCCCGGGTCATCCGGGCGTACGGCGCCGCCGACACCAGGGCCAGCGAGATCCACGGCAGCAGCAGGTTCCAGGCCCACTGTTCCGGGTCCTCGGTGAGCGGCACGTAGTCCGGGAAGGGCAGGATCTGAAGCGCCGTGACCAGGATGATGATCAGCAGCAGTCCGATGACGAAGACCGGGGTGGCCATGCCGGCCAGGGTGATCCAGGTGAGGACCCGCTCGGTGGGGCGCCCGCGCCGCCAGACCGAGAGCAGCCCGGTGCCGACGCCCAGCAGCATCCACAGCACGAAGGCACCGAGCGCGAGCGAGGCGGTGGCCGGGAGCTTGGCCAGGATCAGCTGGGTGACCTGCTGGTCGCTCTGGTAGGAGAGCCCCAGGCAGGGCGCCTGGCAGTGCAGCACGCCGGTCCCGGTCGAGTAGTCGCGGCCGGTGAGGAGCCCCTGGAGGAAGTGCGCGTACTGCAC
This sequence comes from Streptomyces sp. NPDC058195, assembly GCF_042883525.1. Taxonomy (NCBI): domain Bacteria; kingdom Bacillati; phylum Actinomycetota; class Actinomycetes; order Kitasatosporales; family Streptomycetaceae; genus Streptomyces; species Streptomyces sp. NPDC058195. The sequence continues at coordinate 37,153 of NZ_JBHVVM010000029.1, read as the reverse complement.
GTACAGCGGATCCTCCAGGTTCAGTTGCTCGCTGACCTGCGCCACCTGGGCGGGCGAGCAGCGCGGACCGCAGGCGATCTGCGCGACGTTGCCGGGGGCGACGTAGAAGGCCGCGTAGACGGCGACGCTGAGCACGAACAGGACGAGGACCGCCCCGCCGAGGCGTCGGAGCAGGAACCACTTCACGCGTCGGCCTCCTTCTTCCGTCCGGTGCCCACCCGCAGCCGGGATGCGGCACGCGGGTCGAGCGCGGTGCGTACGCCCTCGCCGAGGACGGTCAGCGCCAGCACGGTGACGAAGAGCAGCAGGGCGGGGATGAGCAGGTAGACGGGCGCCGCCTGGTACCAGGTGTCGGCGTCGCTGAGCATCTGTCCCCAGGACGGGGTGGGCGGTTTGATGCCCACCCCGAGGAAGGACAGGGCCGCCTCGACGACGATGTTGCCGGGGAAGAGCAGCACGGCGTACGTGATGACGGGGGCGGCCAGGGCGGGCAGCAGCTCGCGACGGGCGATCTGCCAGGAGCCCCAGCCGCTGAGCCGGGCGGCGGCGACGTGGTCGCGCGACTTCAGCGAGAGCGTCTGGGCGCGCACGATCTTCGAGATGCCGGACCAGCCGACCAGGCCGATGATCACGGCGATCAGGACCGGGCGGGGGAAGCCGGCGGGTACGACGGCGAGCGCGCCGAGCGCGATCACCATGACGGGCAGCGCGACCACCACATCGGTGACCCGGCTGAGCAGCTGGTCGACGAGACGGTTGCCGAGCCCGGCCGCGAGGCCGACGACGACACCGATGACCACCTGGAGCAGGGTGGCGGCCAGCGCCACGCCGAGCGAGACCCGGGCCCCGTACACGACGCGCGCGAACAGGTCGCGCCCGGTGAGCGGTTCGACGCCCAGCCAGTGCCCGGCGCTGATCCCGCCGAACGAGCCGAGCGGCACCCCGCCGGTGGCGGAGTCGACGAGGTCCGGGTGGTACGTGGTGGGGTCCTGGCCCTCGACGGCGGTGAGCAGCGGGGCGGCGAGCGCGGCCAGGAGGAGCAGGGCGACGACGGCCGCGGCCGCCAGCGCCGAGCGCCGGGTGCGCAGCCGCCGCCAGAACGGACGGGCCCCGGAGGCGGGGGCCCGGACGGCCCCCGCCTCCTTGGCCGCAAGTGCGTCGGCCATGGCTACTTGACCGCGACCTGCGAGATGTCGAGCACGCCGGTCCAGTCGCTGATCACGACGTTCTTGACGGCCTCGCCGTACAGGCGCTTGTAGACCGGGTGGAAGAGCGGCACGGTCAGGGCCTGCTCACCGACCTTCTTGTCCAGTGCCCCCCAGCGCTTCGCGGCGGCGTCCAGGTCGGTCAGCTTGTTGATCTCGTCGATCTCCTGGTTGACCGCGGGGTCGTTCAGCTGTCCGGAGTTGAAGTTGTAGCCGGACCTGACGATCTGCCGTCCGTCGAAGACCGGCGCGAAGAACGGGCCCCCGGACGGCCAGTCGGCGCCCCAGCCGCCGAGGAAGAAGCCGGGCTCGCTCTTCACGTTGTAGACGGTGTCGGAGTAGTCGTTGCTCTCCAGGCCCTTGAGCTGGACGGTGATCCCGGCCTTCTTCAGCGCCTCCTGGAGCGCGGTGGCGATCTCCGGGCCGGTGGCGAAGTCCTTCTCGTTGGAGTGGGTGAGGGTGACGGTCAGCCCCTTGGGGTGACCGGCCTCCTTCAGCAGTTCCCTGGCCTTGGCCGGGTCGCCGTTCTTCCCGGCCGGGAAGTGGTCGTAGGGCGTGTGGCCGAAGGCCGCCTGCTCGGGCAGGAAGGTGGTGGCGGGCTCGGCGAGCGAGGAGCCCCCGGCCGCGTTGATCACGGAGGAGCGGTCGACGGCGTACGCGATCGCCTGGCGCACCTTCGGGTTGTCGAAGGGCTTCACCTTCGGGTTGAAGGCGATGTAGTTGGTGTAGCCGAAGTGGCCGGTGCCGACGCGGTCGGCGAGCTTCTTGTCGCCGGTGACCTTGGCGAGTTCGGCCGGGCCGAGGTTGGTGTCGGTGGTGACGGCGGCGGCGTCGGCGCCCTGCGAGGAGGACAGCCGCTGGTTGATGACGGCGGGGTCGAGACCGGAGCGCACGTCGATCCGGTCGGGGTAGGCCCTGCGCTGGTCGTCGGTGGCGGCCGACCAGTGCGGGTTGCGCTCCAGGATCAGCCGCTCGCCGTCGCCCTCGTTGCTGACGACCTTGTACGGACCCGAGGAGAGCGGGTGCTCCTCGTACCTGGTGCCGGTGTCCTTGGCCTTCGGAACCGGGGTCGTCTGGGTCTGGGTGGCCAGGAAGGGGAATTCGCCCTCCGGCTTGTTGAGGTGGAAGACGATGGTCTTCTCATCGGGCGTCTCGATCGAGCCGAGGCCCTTCTTGTCCTTGTACGGGCCCTGGTAGCCGGCCCCTCCGATGAGCCAGTCGCGCAGGTAGGGGGCGCCGCCGGAGAGTTCTCCGGCGAAGGAGCGCTCGATGCCGTACTTGATGTCGGCGCTGGTGATCGGGGTGCCGTCCTCGTACTTCAGCCCGTCCTTGAGCGTGTACGTCCACACCGTGGCGTTCTTGCTGGGGCGGCCCAGGTCGGTCGCGAGGTCGGGGACGACCTTGGCACCGGCCGCGCCGTCCGCCCGGTTGCGGGTGGTGAGCGTACGGAAGACCAGGGACGGAACGTTGCCGCCGCCGGAGGTGTAGAGCCGTGCGGGGTCGAAGTCCGACTGCGGCTTGCTGTTGAGGACGGTGAGCGTGCCGCCCTTCACCGGCTTTCCGGCCGCCCCGGCGGCGCCGTCGCCGCCCTTCTTGTCCTCGGGCCCGCAGGCCGCGGCACTCGCGGCGACGACGAGTACGGCGGTGGCGGCTGCCACGCGGCGGGCTGTGACGGACGGTTGACGCATCGGAAGATGACCTCTCGGGTGTACTGCCTGGGATCGGGACGTGAGAGTCCGCGCGGGCAGCGGCGAGAGGTGGGGGGTACGGCCGGCCGACCGGAAAGAACGGTCGGGGGGCACCGGTTCACTGCCGCGCCTGCGGACAAAGGTGTGTCCGGGGCGGCGGTGACGCGGGGCGGTGACGGCCCCTCAGGGGCCGGACCGCGGGCGGACGCGCGCTCGGACAGGCGTCAGCAACAGTGGATGTCGGCGACACTGTGCCCGGTCACGCCGATGAGCGCCAGTTCGATGACTGCGCGATCGGGGGAGACGGGGCCGTGTGACATGCCGAGAAATATGGTTCAGCGCCGGAGCACTGTCAACGCGATTCGAGACAGTCATCTCACTATGTGGGCGAGATGTGGGTGCGGGCACACCACGCTCCGCGTACGGCCGGGAGCCGGGAGCGGCACGAGGGCGGGCCCACGGCATCCGCAGGCCCGCCCGGAATGCGCTCAACTACGCGGATACGCCCAGGGGTTGGGGCGGCACTTGATGTCGTCGATGTCCAGCGACTTGGTCTGCTGCTGCATCACGGGGGCGAGCGCCCCGGGCGTGCCGCAGCTCACATGGTTGTGCCCCAGCCGGTGGCCGACCTCATGGTTGATCAGCATCTGGCGGTACGCGAAGAGTCTGTCCGGCCCGAAGGTCGACGAGCCCTGCGCCCAGCGGTAGGCGTTGATCATGACGCGCTCGGTCGCCGCGGAGTCGCAGCTGACGTTGTCCACGGTGGTGTCCAGCCGGGACTTGGCGCACCATTCGGCGGTGGTGCCGGGGCTGGCCAGGGTGATCACGAAGTCCGGGTCGTCGGCGGAGACCCGCTCGAAGGTCATCGCCCCGTCGTGCGCCCAGCTGCGGTCGTCGTTCAGGGTCTCCTGGACGGCCCGCGCGAAGAGCGCGACATCCAGGCCGAGGCCCTTCTCGACGTCTATCCGGTAGCGGTACGTGCGCCCGCTCCCCGGGGCCTTGGCCGTGCCGGGCACCGCCTCGAACTTCCCGGACGACGTGAGTTCCGGATCCAGCGGATACGCCCTGGCCATCTTCTCGGGGTACGAGAGCGGCTTGACCCGCACCGGCTGCGGGGTTCCCCGGTCGTCCGAGCGGGAGGCGTCGCCGGAGCCGCCCCGGTCGACACCCGGGGGCTGGGCCGCGGTGCTGCCGGAGCCGCCGCCCTGGGCTACCTGACCGGCCACCACCACCGCGAGCACGGTGGTCACCGCGGCGGCGGTGATCCCGGCGAAGGTACGGCCCTTGCCCCCTTTGCCGCCCTTGGCCGGGGCGTCGGCCGAAGGAGCGGGCGGCTGCCCGTCCCCGTCCCCGGCCGCGGTGTTCGGACCGGCGGGGCGGGCCGGGGGCGCTGCGGGCCCGCTCGGCGCGGACGGTACGGCCGGTTCGCCGAACGCCTCGACGAACTCGCGCCGCGGGCCTGGTATCAGCGGCCGGCCGTCGGCCGTCGGCCGACCCCGGTCCGGCTTCTGCGGCCGGGCCGGGGGGCGCGGCGCGGCGGACCGGGGCTCGTCGATCCGGAAGCGGGGCTGCGGGCCGGTGCCCCAGCCGCCGCCGGGCTCGTGCTGCTCGGGGTGGCCGCCACGGACATCGCCGGGCTGCTGGAACGGGGCGTGCCCCCCGGAGCCGGCCGGTACGTCCGCCTGCTTGCGCCGACGCCCGGTGCCGGGGTGCGGCGAACCGGTGGCCCCGCGCCCGCCGCCCGCTTCCGCGTCGGCGGCCTCACTCTCGACCCCCGAGGGTTTGGGGCCCTTTCGGCTGTGTCGTCCCACGCCCCGGATCAGCTCCCGCCACGTTCGTCGAGCAGTTCCCCGAAGGCCTGGGCGACCGCCTCCGGGTACTCCATCATCGCCACGTGCCCCGCGTCGGGCAGCGTCAGCAGCCGCGCGTCCCGAAAGGCCGCGGACGCCTTGCGCGCCATCCGGTACGAGACGAGCTGGTCCCGTCCGCCGTACACGAGCAGGGTCGGTGCGAGCACCCGCTCGGCCTGGCGCCACAGTCCGTGCTGCCCGCCCAGCGTGTACGCGTCGACAATGCCACGTGCCGAGCGGGCCATCGCATCCCAGAAGTACGGCAGCGCCATCCGGCGTTCCATTTCGGCCACCGCCTCGCGGAATCCGGCTTCGGTGACCCGCGCCGGATCGCCGTAGCAGAGCGCCATCACCCCGCGGGTGCGGTCCTCCGCCGTCCAGTCCCTGGACATCCGGGCGAACAGGGCCGCAATCCCGGGCACCGCGAGCAGCCCGGTCGGCACGGCCGTCCGCTGCACCCGGATCTCGGGCAGCGCGGGCGAGATCAGCGTGAGGGTGCGCACCAGGTCCGGACGGACGGCGGCGACCCGGGTGACCACGGCACCGCCGAGCGAATTGCCGAACAGGTGGACCGGCCCGCGCTCCCTGGCGTCGAGGAAACGGATCACGGCACGGGCGTGCCCGGTGACCGAGTAGTTGCCGTCGTCCGGTGGCGGGGAGTCACCGAAGCCCGGCAGGTCGACCGCCTCGCCGTCCACGGCGTCCTGGAGCAGCGGCATCAGCGCCGACCAGTTGTGCGAGGAGCCGCCGAGCCCGTGCACGTAGAGCGCGGGCGGCAGTCCGGCCCGCCCCGCGGGCCGGGACCGGACGGTCAGGGTCAGCCCGGGAAGGGCGACGGACCGCAGCTCCTTCCCCTCCACTGCTCCCCCGAGGCCCGGCGGAGTCGGCACCGCGGCGGTGACGGCACGGATTCCCGGCAGCTCGGTCGAAGACATGCGGCAATGTTACGAGACGATCACACCTCGATTCATGTGTTCGCGGTCACAGACCGCGTAGCGGCCCGTGGAGGGAACTCCTACGCTCGAAGCTAAGGAAGGGAGTCACCATGACGGTCGACCCCAGCGACCCGGAGACCTTCGAGGCCGTACAGCCGGACGAACCGGATCAGGAGACCCCCCGCGCGGACGCCGCCGAGCAGCAGGCCGATCTCCAGCAGCGGGACGACGAACCGCTCACGGACCTCGACCGGGACGGCGCCGATGAGGCCGACGCGGTGGAACAGGCCCGCGTCGTGGCACAGGATGAGGACGATTACCGCTAATACAAGCCGCTTTGTCCCGATGGCCGGGGAATCTGTGGCTACCGCAGCCGTCCGGTCCATGAAATTCTGCGTCCGCGCCGCGCACACCCGGGATACCCAAAAGTACGATGGCTGTAGGGCGCAGCGTGTACGGAAAGGCTGAGTCAGATCACATATTTGGGAGGCGGCGTGACAGCCATCGAGCAGACCGAGGCGGCGCGCCCGCGAGGCACTCGCCTGCCTCGCCGCGCCCGACGCAACCAGCTGCTGGGCGCCGCGCAGGAAGTCTTCGTGGCGCAGGGCTACCACGCCGCGGCGATGGACGACATCGCCGAGCGGGCCGGGGTCAGCAAGCCGGTGCTCTACCAGCACTTCCCCGGCAAGCTGGAGCTCTACCTGGCGCTGCTCGACCAGCACTGCGAGGCGCTCCTCCAGGCGGTCCGCACGGCCCTGGCCTCGACCACCGACAACAAGCTCCGGGTCGCCGCGACGATGGACGCCTACTTCGCGTACGTCGAGGACGAGGGCGGCGCCTTCCGGCTGGTCTTCGAGTCCGATCTGACCAACGAACCGGCGGTGCGCGAGCGCGTGGACCGGGTGTCGCTTCAGTGCGCGGAGGCGATCTCCGACGTCATCGCCGGTGACACCGGGCTGTCCAAGGACGAGTCCATGCTGCTCGCGGTGGGGCTGGGCGGCGTCTCCCAGGTCGTGGCCCGTTACTGGCTCTCCAGCCGGTCCACCATCCCGCGCGACACCGCGGTCCAGCTGCTGACATCCCTGGCCTGGCGGGGCATCGCCGGTTTCCCGCTGCACGGCATCGATCAGCACTGACGCGGGCCGCCCGGCGCGGCCGCCGTCCGTGTTCGCTGCGGGCGTTGCCCTCCAGCGCCGGACGGCCCCGCCCAGCGGGCTAGTGTGTGCTGCGTACGGCGCGGCTCACCGCGCAGGGACTGACCGTCGGAGGGACATAGCCGTGGAGGTCAAGATCGGGGTGCAGCACTCGCCCCGGGAGATCGTTCTGGAGAGCGGACTTTCCGCCGAAGAGGTCGAGAGCGCGGTCGCCGAGGCGCTCGACGGCAAGGCGCGGCTGCTCAGCCTCACGGACGAGAAGGGCCGCAAGGTCCTGGTGCCGGCCGACCGGATCGCCTACGTGGAGATCGGCGAGCCGACCACGCGGCGCGTGGGGTTCGGCGCGCTGTAGGCAACACGCTCCGAGCGATAACCGCGGCGGGGGGCCCGGGGGGGGGCCCCCCCGGCCCCCCCCCCGGGGCCCCCCCCCCCCCCGCGGCGGGGGGTCCGCGCGGTTTACCCAAACCCGCCCGGCCCCAACCCCGGGGCGGCGCCGGGGTGGTACCCCCCCGGGCCCCCCGCCCGTTTGCGCGTGCCGGGCCGTGCGGCGCGGGACGCACGGACGCGGCCGTACGGGCCCGCTCCTCGGACACAGCGCGACTTGATCCGGGCGCGGGCCGCACGGGTGCGGCCGTACCGCCGCACCCGTGACGACCGCGCGTGACGACCGCGGGTGCGCGGCAGGGATTCCGGTTGCGAAGGCGGTGCGGAGGAGGGTTGCGTTCCGGCCACCTCGGGTAGGACCACCCACGACCGCATCTGGGGTCCGTCCGGCGCGCACGTGCCGGTCGGCCCCTCACCGCCCCGCTATCCGCGAGGTGATCATCTGTGATCCTGGAACCGCTCGGCTCCGTCGCCCTCGGGCTCGTCCTCGCCTGGCTGGCGCTCCGCTCGCTGTCGCACCGGCTGCCGTCCCGCCGGGCCGTCCTCACCACCGGCGCGCTGGGAACGCTGTTCGGCGCGTATCTCATGCACACGGTGCTGGGTCCGGGCCATGCCGTGGCCACGCTGATCGGCGCGACGCTGATCGGAGCCGTGACGCTCTCCCTGCTGATCCGCCCCCGCAGTCATCGGCTGAGCCGATCAGCCGCGGCCTGAGGCCGGCCCGGCGGCCGGCCCCGGTGAACGGCCCGTTACGCGGCCAGTCCGAGCGCGGCCATGCGCTTGGTGTGCGCCTCGGTGATCCGGGAGAACATCCGCCCGACCTCCGCCAGGTCGAAGCCGTCCGCCACGCCGCCGACGAGCATCGTCGAGAGCGCGTCGCGGTCGGCCACCACCCGCTGCGCCTGGGAGAGCGCCTCGCCCATCAGCCGTCGGGCCCACAGCGCGAGGCGGCCACCGACACGCGGGTCGGCCTCGATCGCGGCACGCACCTTCTCCACGGCGAAGTTCCCGTGCCCGGTGTCGTCGAGCACGGCCAGGACGAGCGAGCGGGTGTCCGAGTCCAGCCGGGCGGCGACCTCGCGGTAGAAGTCACTGGCGATCGAGTCGCCGACGTACGCCTTGACCAGGCCTTCCAGCCAGTCCGAGGGCGCGGTCTGGCGATGGAAGTCGTCGAGCGCCCTGGCGAACGGCTCCATCGCGGCGGTCGGCTCCGTCTCGATCGCGGCCAGCCGCTCGGAGAGCCGCTCGAAGTGGTGGAATTCGGCGGAGGCCATCTTCGCCAGCTCCGCCTTGTCGGTCAGCGTCGGCGCGAGCTTGGCGTCCTCGGCAAGCCGCTCGAAGGCCGCCAGCTCCCCGTACGCGAGTGCTCCCAGCAGGTCCACGACCGCTGCCCGGTACTGCGGCTCCACCGACGCGGTGGCCCAGTCCTGGGCTGCGATACCGGTGGGTTCAGGGGTTTCAGTGGCGTTGTCAGGCGTCTCCATGGAGCGCAGAATAGCCCGCCCGGCGAAGGACGGAGGGGCCTGGCCAACCAGTGACATCACACCGTTCCGATGAATTCGCCCAACACACATGCGCGAATCCGGGGTACAGTGGTATTGCGCCTACTGAGTATTTTGGATGTGCCGGTGGCGTGAAAATGGTGAAAACGAATGAGGATGCCCGGTCGGTGGCCCGATCGGCTCCGACCCGACAGCCCTCCACGCGGGTCGTACAGCACGTACGACCGCAGATGAGGGGCCCCCTCAGCGGCACGAGCGCTCGAGCGACGGCAGTGGTCCCACGCCACCCGGCCCATCCCGGCCGGATGACCCATACCGGCGTGGTACGACCCCCCGCGTTCGCCTCGGGCCGCGTCTCACAGAAGAGGCAGCACCCTGACTACGTTTCGTGAACTCGGGATTCTTCCCGAGACCGCCGAGGCCCTCGAAGCCGTCGGCATTGTGTCCCCGTTCCCCATCCAGGAGATGACGCTCCCCGTCGCGCTCTCCGGCTCCGACGTGATCGGCCAGGCCAAGACCGGCACCGGCAAGACCCTCGGTTTCGGTCTGCCGCTGCTGGAGCGCGTCACCGTGCCCGCGGACGTCGAGGCGGGCCGGGCCGGGCCCGAGAAGCTGACCGAGGCGCCGCAGGCGCTCGTCGTCGTCCCCACCCGTGAGCTCTGCCAGCAGGTGACCAACGACCTGCTGACCGCCGGCAAGGTGCGCAACGTCCGCGTTCTCGCGATCTACGGCGGCCGGGCGTACGAGCCCCAGGTCGAGGCCCTGAAGAAGGGCGTCGACGTGATCGTCGGCACCCCGGGCCGGCTGCTCGACCTGGCCGGACAGCGCAAGCTCGACCTCTCGCACGTCCGCGCCCTGGTGCTCGACGAGGCCGACGAGATGCTCGACCTGGGCTTCCTGCCCGACGTCGAGAAGATCATCACCATGCTTCCGGCGAAGCGGCAGACGATGCTGTTCTCGGCGACCATGCCGGGCGCGGTCATCGGTCTGGCCCGCCGCTACATGTCGCACCCGACGCACATCCGCGCCACCTCGCCCGACGACGAGGGCGCGACCGTCGCGAACATCTCGCAGCACGTCTACCGGGCCCACTCGATGGACAAGCCGGAGATGGTCTCCCGCATCCTCCAGGCCAACGGACGCGGCCTCGCGATGATCTTCTGCCGCACCAAGCGCACGGCGGCCGACATCGCCGAGCAGCTGGAGCGGCGCGGCTTCGCGTCCGGAGCGGTCCACGGCGACCTCGGCCAGGGCGCCCGTGAGCAGGCGCTGCGCGCCTTCCGCAACGGCAAGGTGGACGTCCTGGTCTGCACCGACGTCGCGGCCCGCGGCATCGACGTCGAGGGCGTGACCCACGTCATCAACTACCAGTCGCCGGAGGACGAGAAGACCTACCTCCACCGCATCGGCCGGACCGGCCGCGCGGGCGCCAAGGGCATCGCGATCACGCTGGTCGACTGGGACGACATCCCGCGCTGGCAGCTGATCAACAAGGCGCTGGAGCTCCGCTTCAACGACCCGGCCGAGACCTACTCCACCTCGCCGCACCTCTTCGAGGAGCTCGACATCCCGGCGGGCACCAAGGGTGTCCTGCCGCGTTCCGAGCGGACCCGGGCGGGGCTGCGGGCCGAGGAGATCGAGGACCTGGGCGAGACGGGTGGCCGCGGCCGGAAGTCCGCCGCGCCCGCGGCGCGCGAGGAGCGCGAGGAGCGCCCGCCGCGCACCCCGCGCCAGCGCCGTCGTACCCGGGCCGGAGCCTCCGTCGCCGACGAGGCGGCCACCACCGCACCGGCCCCGGCCGAGGCAGCGGCAGCCGACGCCCCGGCGGAGCCGCGTACGCCGCGCCGCCGTCGCCGTACCCGGGTCTCCGCCGGACCGGAGGCCGCGGCCGAGGTGGTACTGAGCACGGTGGAGGCCGTGATCGAGGTGGAGCCGCAGGCCGCCGCCGAGCCGAAGCAGACCGCTGAGGAGGCGCCCGCGGCCAAGCCGCGCCGCCGCCGTGCCCGGGTGGCCAAGCCGGCCGAGGCCGAGGTCGACTTCCAGATCGCGCCCATCTCCGAGCCGGCCGCCCCGGCGAAGACGGTGACCAAGCCGCGTCGCCGCGTCCGCGTCGTCAAGCCCGAGGACGAGGTCGACTTCCAGATCGCGCCCATCTCCGAGCCGGTCCCGGAGAGCAAGCCGCGCCGCCGCACCCGTACGGCCGCCAAGCCGAAGACGGAGGCGGTGGCCGAGGCTCCGGCCGCCGAGGGCGAGGCGAAGCCGCGCAGGCGCCGGGCGCCGCGTGCGGCCGCTGCCAAGACCGAGGGCTGAGCGGCCACCGCTCAGCACCCGATACGCCGGACGGGCCCGAGGACGACCTCGGGCCCGTCCGGCGTTCCCGCGCCCCGCACCTGCCCGCCCGGCGCGCCACGGCTTACCCTCCTCCCATGAGCCGGCCGCACACCTTCACCCCGCCGCCCTGCGCCCACGCCCGCGAGCTGCGCACCCCGCGCGGCGACTTCGCGGTGCTGGACGCCTCGCCGCCCGGTGCCGTGCGCGGCACCGCCCTGCTGGTGCCCGGGTACATGGGCAGCAAGGAGGACTTCGTCGCGCTGCTCGAACCGCTCGCGTCCGCCGGGTACCGCACCGTCGCGGTGGACGGCCGCGGGCAGTACGAGACCGTGGCCGGGGCGGACCGCCCGGAGGAGTACGCCCAGGGCGAGCTGGCCCTCGACGTGCTGGCCCAGGCCACCGCGCTCGGCGGCAGAGGGGCGGGCACCGTCCACCTGCTGGGGCATTCGCTCGGCGGGCTGATCGCCCGCGCCGCGGTGCTGCTCGACGCCTCGCCGTTCCGTTCGCTGACGCTCATGTCGTCGGGGCCCGCGGCGGTCGTCGAGGCCCAGCGGCTCAAGGTGAAGGTGCTCAGCGACGCCCTCGCGACGATGAGCATGGCCAGGGTCTGGCAGGCCATGCGCGCCCTCGACCCGCCGGAGGACCTGGTGTCGCGCGACGAGGCGCTGCGGCGGCGCTGGCTGCTGCACCGGCCCGCCCAGCTGATCGCCACCGGTCGCCAGCTGGTGACCGAGCCGGACCGGGTGGACGAGCTGGCCGCCCTGGGACTTGCGGTCCATGTGCTCTCCGGCGAGCACGACGACACCTGGCCGGTGCCGGTGCTCGACGAGATGGCCCTGCGGCTCGGCGCGCGCCGCACCCGGATCGTCGGCGCCGAGCACTCCCCCAACACGGACCGCCCGGAGCCGACGGCGGCCGCCCTCGCCGCGTTCTGGGACAGCCTGTAGGGCGACGGGGCGACCGGTTCTCGTCAGGTACGGCGGGGTGGGGCGGTTCTCGTCAGTACTGCGACTGGAGGTGCTGCCAGAAACCGTCGCGCAGCGCCCGGCGCAGGTGCGCGTGGCCGCGCAGCGAGTGCTGGAGCAGCCGTTCGGCCTCGACCAGCAGGTCCTGGTCGACGGAGCCCGGCAGATACGGATGTCCGGGCAGCAGGTCGGCGAGGGAGTCGCGGCCCCGGGCGGCCAGCCAGGCCGCGGCGATCTGTGCGCCGACGAAGCGGACGTCGTCGCGCGGCGGCGCCGGGGTGTCGTCCTCGTAGGTGGTGACGGGCCGTCTGGTGACGTACGGGCGGCAGAAGTCCAGGTCGAAGGTACGCTGGCTGTCGACCTCCCAGAGCAGCGGTTCCGCCTGGTTGCGTCCCTCCCCCGCCTCGATGCCCCACAGGTGCACCCGGGCCCCGTACCCCTGCGCCGCCTCCACGGCGGAGACCAGGTCCTCGTCGCCGCCGACCAGGGCCGCGTCGCTGATGGCGCGGTGCCGGGCGAGCGATTCGAGGTCGGTGCGGATGAGTGAGTCGACGCCCTTCTGCTGGTTGTTGGCGTTGAGGTTGCCGAGTCTGACCTTGACGTCGGGGAGTTCGGCGATGGACTGCTGCTCGACGGTGTGGATGCGCCGTCTGGCTCCGTCGTACCAGTACACGCGGAGCAGCCTGCTGTCGGCGAAGATCGTCCGGGCCTTGTCGATGAAGGCCTCGATCAGTCCTTCCGCGTCGAGGTCGAAGGAGCGGCGGTCCTCGGTGCCGGTGACGAGCAGTCCGGCGGCGGCGTACACATAGCCCGCGTCGACGAAGATCGCGTGGGTCGAGGGTGTTCTCGACACCTCGGCGAGCACCCGCTGGAGCAGTTCGTTGGTGCGGTCCAGCCGCTCGCGGATCTCTGCTTCGTTCATGCGCGCCTCGTCGTCCTCGGCCGCCCGGTGACCAACTGATGCTTAGACATCCAAAAAATTTCCTTAGCGTAGGGAATGTTTGCTCCTGGCAAGCCGTTGTACCCCGTGTGGAGCGCAGGACGGCGATGTCCGGTGCCCTCATCTTTGCGGACGGTTCATCCGTCCTCCCAGCAGTTCTCCATCAGGAGGATCAGACGAAGGGGAGCCTTATGCGCTTCGAGATCATGCGCCTTGACGATGTCGACGGTACCGCCGTGGACAGCACCGTCGTGGACGCCGCCTCCGTCAACCGGATCGTGCAGCAGGCCGCAGCCATGGGCCAGCGCATCTACATCCGCCCGGCCGAAACCTCGGCTTCGTAACGCTGTACGACGTAAAAAGACGAAGCGCCCCCGTACGGAAGGTCCGTGCGGGGGCGCTGTGGTGTCCGCCGGGCGGGGCGGTCAGGAGCCCTGGATGACCTGGGTGACCCCGTTGATGATCTGCTGTACGGCGATGGCGGAGAGCATCATTCCGGCGAGCCTGGTCACCAGCACGACGCCGCCGTCCTTGATGACCCGGATGATCAGCAGCGAGTAGCGCATGGTCAGCCAGAGCACGAGGTGCATGACGATGATCGCCGACCAGACCGAGACCTGGGCGGCCACCGTGTCGGCGTGCTGCACCGCGAGGATCACCGACACGATCGCGCCGGGCCCGGCCAGCAGGGGCATGCCCAGCGGTACGAGCGCCACGTTGACGTCCTTGGTCTGCGTCGGCTCGTCGGTCTTGCCGGTCAGCAGGTCGAGCGCGATCAGCAGCAGGAGCAGCCCGCCCGCGATCATCAGGGCGGGTACGGAGACATGCAGGTAGTCGAGGATCTGCTGGCCGAGCACGCCGAAGACGGCGATCACGCCGAAGGCGACGATGACCGCCTGGAGCGCCATCCTGCGCTGCATCTTGGCGGGGCGGCCCGCGGTGAGCGCGAGGAAGATCGGGGTGATCCCGGGCGGATCCATAATCACAAATAGCGTAAGAAAAAGGGATCCGAAGACAGCGACGTCGAACACAGTGAGCCTTGCGAGAAGAGAGATGAGCGGAGGGGGGTGAAACGGCCTGGCGGAGCGCACCGCGCAGCCATGACGGCGGCCGGACGGCCGGGGCGCGCGGCAGCGGTGCGCGGTGACAGGAGTGAGGTACGAGGGCGCGGCGGAGGCACGTGCCCCGGCGCGTGTGCCGTTACGCGGGGCGAGGTCCGCCAGCGCCCGGCACGGGGAAGGCTCCCGTGGCGCGCCGGGTGATCTCGCCGTAGATCTCGGGGTCGGTGACGCACTCGCCGAGCCCGACGGTCTTCCGGCTGCCGTGGTAGTCGCTCGACCCGGTGGTCAGCAGTCCCAGGCCGCGGGCGAGCTCGCGCAGCCTGGCCCGGGCCGGCTCGTCGTGGTCGGTGTGGTCGACCTCGATGCCGTCGAGGCCCGCGGCGGCGAGCCGGGCTATCGACGCCTCGGGCACCACCCGGCCCCGCTTGACAGCGGCGGGGTGGGCGAAGACCGTCACGCCACCGGCCGCCTTGACCAGCCGGATCGCCTCGAACGGGTCGAGTTCGTGCTTCTCGGCGTAGGCGCGTCCGCCGTCCGCGAGCCAGTCGGGCGTGAAGGCGTCGGAGACGGTCTCGACGACGCCCAGCTCGACGAGGGCGGTGGCGATGTGCGGCCTGCCGACGGAGCCGTCCCCGGCGATCTCGGCGACCCGCTCCCACGCGACGGGCACGCCCAGCTCTTGGAGCTTGCGCACCATGGTCCGGGCGCGCGGCACCCGGTCGTCGCGCACCAGCTCGCGCTCGCGCGCCAGCTCGGGCTCGTCGGGGTCGAAGAGGTACGCCAGCAGATGCAGGCCCACGCCGTCGAGCCGGCAGGACAGCTCGGCGCCGGTGACGAGGGTGAGCCCGTCCGGCAGAGCGGCGATCGCTTCGGCGTGGCCGCGCACGGTGTCGTGGTCGGTGAGGGCGATGACGTCCAGGCCCGCGGCCGCGGCGTTGCGCACCAGCTCGGCGGGGGTGTCCGTGCCGTCCGAAGCGGTGGAGTGGGTGTGCAGGTCGATGCGCACGACGCGTACTCCAGTGCTCGGGGCCGGACAAGGGGACATTCAAGGATAACCGGCGTATCAGCCGCGCCCGGCGAGAGGGGCTCAGCAGGGCGGGAGGGGGCTCGGCGGGGCGGGCGCGGCCCGGTCTCAGCCGAGCAGGCGCGGGGTGAGCGCCCCGCAGGGCACCAGGTCCATCTCTCCCCCGGCCTCGCGCAGATCGGCGAGCACCAGCTCGTCATACATCAGCAGTCCGGACTGCTCGGGCCAGACGATCGCCCAGAGCCAGAGCCCGCGCGCCTCTCCCGCGAAGACCGCCCGGTCGGCCGGGGCGCCCTTGACATGCCAGAGCGGCGTGGGGCGGCCGGCGGCGAGCATCTTGACGTCCGGCGGGCCGTCGACGTCCAGATACGGACCGGGATCGGGGCCTTCGACCCCGGCGTACCGCGCACCGAGCCCGACGCCGAGGTCCTCGGTGACGAGCAGCAGTTCTCCGATGCCGCCGACCGGGCCGGGGCCGGAGCAGGCGACGGCGGTGGCCCGGCCCCCGCTGCGGTCGTCGCCCGCGCTCGCCACTCCGGTGAACAGCCAGCCCACCGGCAGCGGCCAGGGCATCCACACCGGCACCCGCGCGCGGCGCACCACCACTCCCAGCGCGTCGACACTGGGCGGGATCACCGGCTGGAGCGGCTGCACACTGCCGTGCTCGGCGCACTGCCAGGTGTCGGCGAACAGACCGGGCGCCCTGACCCGGCCTCCGCACTTCGGGCAACTGGGTTCGCCCCTCATAGCGACCAACGGTCCTCCACGACCGCCGCCGCGTCAAGCAAGATCACCCGTACGCGAGGGGCGCCTCACCAGCGCAAATAGATGTAGCTTACACTCATTAGAGTGTCTAACTTATTCTGTGTATAGCACAGCTACCCAGGGCAACCCATGGAGAGCGAGAGGGCCCATGCAGACAGAGGATCCGTTCGATCAAGGCGCCGGAAGCATCCTGCGCCAGCCGAAGGCCGTCTGGGCGACGGCGGGCGCGTCCGTCGTGGCGTTCATGGGGATCGGGCTGGTGGACCCGATCCTGCCGTCCATCGCCAGGGGCCTGGAGGCGACACCGAGCCAGGTGTCTCTGCTCTTCACCTCGTACTTCCTGATCACCGCCGTGGCGATGCTCGTCACCGGCTTCGTGTCCAGCCGGATAGGAGGCCGCAAGACCCTGCTCCTCGGGCTCGCGCTGGTGGTCGTCTTCGCCGCGCTCTCCGGCACGTCGTCGTCGGTCGGCGAGCTCGTCGGCTTCCGGGCCGGCTGGGGACTGGGCAACGCGCTCTTCGTATCGACCGCGCTGGCCGTGATCGTCGGCGCCGCGGCCGGCGGCAGCGCGGCGGCGATCCTGCTCTACGAGTCGGCGCTGGGCCTCGGCATGGCCTGCGGGCCGTTGCTCGGCGCCCTGCTCGGCGACGCCAGCTGGCGCTACCCGTTCTTCGGTACGGCCGCGCTGATGGCCGTCGGATTCCTCTGCATCACCGCGTTCCTGAAGGAGCAGCCCCGGCCCGCCCGGAAGACCTCGCTGCTCGACCCGGTCAAGGCGCTCGGCCACGGCGGGCTGGCCTCGGTCGCGGCTTCCGCGTTCTTCTACAACTACGCGTTCTTCACCATCCTGGCCTTCACCCCGTTCGTGCTGAACATGACGCCGTACAAGTCGGGCGCGGTGTTCTTCGCCTGGGGGCTGCTGCTCGCGGTGTTCTCGGTGCTCGTCGCGCCGCGGCTCCAGGAGCGCTTCGGCTCGCTGAAGGTGCTCGGCGCCTCGCTGGTGCTGCTCGCCGCCGACCTGCTGGTGCTGGGCTACGGCAACCACACCGCGGCGATCGTCTGCACGATCGTCTCCGGTGCCTTCATCGGCATGAACAACACCGTGTACACGGAGCTGGCGCTCGGCGTCTCGGACGCGCCGCGCCCGGTGGCCAGCGCGGGCTACAACTTCGTCCGCTGGTTCGCCGCGGCCGCCGCCCCCTACCTCGCGCCGAAGATCGAGGAGTGGAGCGACATCCACATGCCGTTCGTCGTCGCCGCGATCGCGGCCGTCGCCGGTGCGGCCGTCGTCTGGATCCGGCGCTCGGCCCTGACCCACGAGGCCCACGCGCTGGAGCCGAAGCACGCCACCGAGGACAGCGTCACGGTCTTCGCCGACTGACCCGGACCCGCTCCCCCGCCCCGCCCCGCCCGCGGCTCCCCCTCCCGGCCGCGCGGCGGGGCCCGGCGTACGCCCGCGCAGGCGTCAGTCCAGCGACACCGAGCCGCGCAGCGGATCGCGCAGGTCCGTGCCGTGCGAGAGCCAGCGTTCCTGGAGCTCCTGCGCGCCCCTGACGCGCTTCCACGCGGCCTCGTTGGGCGTCATCGGCAGCAAGGGCAGGAACCGCACCGGCTCCCTCGGCGCGTCCAGTTCCAGATCCTCCACCAGCCCCCCGGACTCGGCGACCAGTACCGAGTCGAACGGCGCCCCGGGCCACAGCGGTCCGCCCAGGTCCAGCGAGGCGCCCGGCGCCACGATCACCCCCTCGACCTGCGGCGAGGCCGCCAGCACGGCCAGCGGGCGCAGCACCTTGTCGGTGTCGGCGAGCCCGGCCCGTACGGAGAGGACCAGTTCGGCGCGCGGGCCCTTCAGCGGGTCCACCACGACGGCGGCCGGATCGGCCATCGGCTGGGCCGACATCCCGAGCGTGGCGTAGCGCACCACGTCCCCGTCGGCGAAGCGCAGCACCTCGATCCGGTCCGTGCCGAGGAAGGTCACCGAGGCGCGCGCGTCCGGTTCGCCGAGAGCCGTGAGCAACCGTGCCTCGACCAGAGCAAGAATTTCTTCCATCCCGCGAGCATAGGTCGCGTATGGAACGGGCAAAGTAAGGGATTGACCGTCAGTCGGCTGATAGTCTTGGCCGCTGTTCGGGGCAGCACGCAGAAGCGTCGCTCTCGGCCCCGGCGACACGTCATCCCCCAAGGGGGACCGGCTGGAGGAGGTGGGGCTGCCATGGATCGAAGTCGATCGTGCAGTACCAACCGCTCTTCCGCCTCCTGCCTTTCCCGGTGATCCACTTACTCACCGGTCAAGGCTCAAGGCATCGCGCCGCGCCCACGGCCTCCCGCCCCACGCGCGTGGCGTTGCGCACGACGGAAGAGCACTCCCCTTCTGCCTGTCTGTAGCGAACGCCGTCATCGCGCCGCCGCGGTGCCGCCCGCTTTGCGGACGTGAGCACACGTCCCCATTCCGGGCTGTTCCACGTGCCCGCCGACGGCCCTCCGTGAAGGAGCCAGCCATGTCGATGATCCGTGACCTGCGTGCCGCCGTGCGGCCGTCCCTGCGCAAGACCAACACCCTGCACAGCAGTTACGACACCACCCGCGACCCCTCGGCCTCCAGCGCGGTCGTCGACTGCGCGGTCTACCGCGACGGGCGGCGCCTGGAGCGCCGGGGCTGCCTCACGCCGCACGAGGCGATGCTCCAGGTCCGCGAGGAGGGCGGCTTCGCGTGGATCGGCCTGCACGAGCCGACCGAAGAGGAATTCGCCGGTATCGCCCGGGAGTTCGGCCTCCACCCGCTGGCCGTCGAGGACGCCGTCCACGCCCATCAGCGGCCCAAGCTGGAGCGGTACGACGACACGCTCTTCACCGTCTTCAAGACCATCCACTACGTCGAGCACGCCGAACTCACCGCGACCAGCGAGGTGGTGGAGACCGGCGAGGTGATGTGCTTCACCGGCCGGGACTTCGTCATCACCGTGCGGCACGGCGGCCACGGCTCGCTGCGCGCACTGCGCCACCGGCTCCAGGACGACCCCGAACTGCTCGCCAAGGGCCCGTCCTCGGTGCTGCACTCCATCGCCGACCATGTCGTGGACGGGTACATCGCCGTGGCGGGCGCGGTCCAGGAGGACATCGACGAGGTGGAGATCGGGGTCTTCTCGGCACCGGTGAAGGGCAGCCCGCGCGGAACGGACGCCGGGCGGATCTACCAGCTGAAGCGCGAGGTGCTGGAGTTCAAGCGGGCCGTCTCGCCGCTGCTGCGGCCGATGCAGCTGCTGAGCGAGCGGCCGATGCGGCTGATCGACCCGGACATCCAGAAGTACTTCCGGGACGTCGCCGACCACCTGGCCCGCGTCCACGAGGAGGTCATCGGCTTCGACGAGCTGCTCAACTCGATCCTCCAGGCCAGCCTGGCACAGGCGACGGTGGCGCAGAACGAGGACATGCGCAAGATCACCTCCTGGGCGGCCATCGTCGCCGTACCGACGATGATCTGCGGTGTCTACGGCATGAACTTCAAGCACATGCCGGAGCTGCGCTGGACGTACGGCTATCCGATGGTGCTGGGCGTCATCGGGGTGGTCTGCTTCTCCATCCACCGCACCCTCAAGCGCAACGGCTGGCTGTGAGCCTCGGCGGCGCCCGCCCGGGTGCGGTCGCCTAGAGTGCGGGCATGACTTCTGCTGCTGCCGGTACGTCGCTGGACCGGGCCCTTGTCGAGGAGGCCACCAAGAAGTCCGGCCTCGTCTGGGTGCGGGGCACCGGCCCCGCCCGGGCGGTGTGGCACCTGTGGCACGAGGGCGCGGCGCATCTGGTCGGCGACGGCCCCGGAGAACAGCCGCTGCCGGCCGGGCTCACCGACGGCTCCGTCGCCGAGGTGACCGTACGCAGCAAGGACAAGGGCGGCCGGCTGGTCGCCTGGACGGCCACCGTCGCCGAGCTCGCCCCCCGGTCGCCCCAGTGGGAGGCCGCGGTCGCCGAGCTCAAGGGCAAGCGGCTGAACGCGCCGGACGCCGAGCGGATGACGGAGCGCTGGGCCCGCGAGTGCCGGGTGCTGCGGCTGACGCCGGGAGAGGTCCGTACCGGGCTGCCGGACGGCTCGCTGGCCGCCGCCCCGCTGCCGACGCCCGCCACCACCCGGCGGCCGGTGCCCGCGGGGCTGCCGCGCCTGCTGAAGCGCGGCCTGAAGGGCTGAACCCCGGGCTCAGGAGGTCGTACGGGGCAGCTGCTTGCCGTAGTCGACCGTGTCCACCCGGGCCGGGGCCTCCAGCGGGAAGTCCTTGCCCCAGTCCGCGAAGGTGACGGTCCCCGCGCCGCCGCCGCGCGCGAAGCGCAGCGGATACGCCTTGCCCTCCAGCGAGACGTCGAGGGTGCCGCCCTCGCCCTCGCCGCCCGTGATCTGGACGGTCCGGGTCGCACCGACCGTGTCCCGGTCCCCCTTGTTGAGGGTGCCGTGCAGGCTGAGCAGGCCGTCGAGCAGGGTCTTCTTCTCGGTGAAACCGCGCAGTTGCTTGTACGTGGGGTCGTTCCGGGGCACCTTGACGTACTTGTTCTGGAGCTTGTCCGCCGCCGCGCCGGACGCCTCGCTGTCGCCGCCGGACTCCTCCTCGTGGCTCCAGAACCCGGCGTCCGCCTTCAGGTAGAGCTCGTCGCCGATCCGCAGCAGTTCGAACCTGCTGTCCTTGGAGACCACGGAGCCGGTGCCGCCCTCGGCCTTGAGCCGCATGTCGAGCTTGTACGTGCCGCCCTTGCCGACCAGCGTCCCGGCGAGGCGCACCGTGCCAGCGGCGTCCGCCGCCCTCTGGGCCTTCTTCTCGATCTCCGGGGCGGTCAGCTTGCCGACACCGTTGGTCCCCTCGTCCGGATCCTCGCCGCACGCCGTGAGCACGGTCGCCAGCCCGGCACAGAGCAGGGCGGCCAGGGCGGTCCGGCATCGGGCCCGGACGGGCGGAACGGAGGAGGTCACAGGCACGCTGCCTCTCATCTGCATCGCGGGGGGTGGCAGACCGCAGCGTACCCGTGCCGCCCGGCCCCTCCGGCAGGCAGCCGTACGGACGGCTCCGCCGGGGCGTCCCGGAGCGGTACGGGCTAGCCTGATCCCGTCATAACGGTTGATTCAACCGCCAACCGGGCCGGCTGGTGACATCCCGTACGGAAGAAGCGGAAGAAGGAGGCGCGCGATGGTGGCAGGCGCCCCCCGGGTTTTCGTCTCCCACCTGGCCGGCGTGCCGGTCTTCGACCCCAACGGCGACCAGGTGGGCCGGGTGCGCGATCTGGTCGCGATGCTCCGGGTCGGCGGACGGCCACCACGGCTGCTGGGGCTCGTCGTCGAGGTGCTCAGCCGCCGCCGGATCTTCCTCCCGATGACCCGGGTGACCGGGATCGAGTCCGGCCAGGTCATCACCACCGGAGTGGTCAACGTGCGGCGCTTCGAACAACGGCCCACCGAACGCCTGGTGCTGGGCGACTTCCTCGACCGGCGGGTCCGCCTGGTGGAGACCGGCGAGGAGGTCACCGTCCTGGACGTCTCCATCCAGCAGCTCCCGGCCCGCCGCGACTGGGAGATCGACAAGTACTTCGTACGCAAGGGCAAGGGCGGGGCGCTGCGCCGCAAGGGCGAGACCCTGACGGTCGAGTGGTCGGCGGTCCGCGGCTTCTCACTGGAGGAGGAGGGGCAGGGCGCGGAGTCGCTGGTCGCCACCTTCGAGCGGCTGCGCCCGACGGACGTGGCCAACGCGCTGCACCACCTGTCGCCCAAGCGGCGCGCCGAGGTCGCCGCCGCGCTCGACGACGACCGTCTCGCCGACGTCCTGGAGGAGCTGCCCGAGGACGACCAGGTGGAGATCATCGGCAAGCTCCAGGAGGAACGCGCCGCCGACGTCCTGGAGGCGATGGACCCGGACGACGCGGCCGACCTGCTGTCCGAGCTGCCCGAGGAGGACAAGGAACGGCTGCTGACGCTGATGCGGCCGGACGAAGCGGCCGACGTACGGCGCCTGATGTCGTACGAGGAGCGGACCGCGGGCGGGCTGATGACCACGGAGCCGATCATCCTGCGGCCGGACGCGACCGTGGCTGACGCGCTGGCCCGGGTCCGGCAGGCGGACCTGTCCCCGGCGCTGGCCGCCCAGGTGTACGTGTGTCGCTCGCCCGACGAGACACCGACCGGGAGGTACCTGGGCACCGTGCACTTCCAGCGGCTGCTGCGCGATCCGCCGTACACCCTGGTCAGCTCGGTGGTGGACAGCGATCTCGTGCCCCTGGGCCCGGACACCCCGCTGCCGGCCGTGACGAGCTATCTGGCCGCGTACAACCTGGTCTCGGTGCCCGTGGTGGACGAGAGCGGGTCGCTGCTCGGCGCGGTGACGGTCGACGACGTCCTCGACCACCTGCTGCCCGAGGACTGGCGGGAGACCGACTTCCACGGTGTGGAGGCCCCCCATGGCCGGTGAGGACCGGGCGAGGGCCGCGTCGACGGGCGCCTCGGGCCTCGTGCGCCCGCCCCGCGTCCGCCTCGACCAGCCGAAGCCCCCCAGGCGGCGGCTGGTCCCGGACTACGACCCCGAGGCGTTCGGACGGCTCTCCGAACGGATCGCCCGCTTCCTGGGCACCGGGCGGTTCATCGTCTGGATGACGCTGGTCATCATCGTCTGGGTGGCGTGGAACATCTTCGCGCCGCCGACGCTCCGGTTCGACCAGTACCCCTTCATCTTCCTGACGCTGATGCTGTCGCTCCAGGCCTCGTACGCGGCCCCGCTCATCCTGCTCGCGCAGAACCGGCAGGACGACCGCGACCGGGTCACCCACGAGCAGGACCGCAAGCAGAACGAGCGCTCCATCGCGGACACCGAGTACCTCACCCGGGAGATCGCGGCGCTGCGGATGGGGCTCGGCGAGGTCGCCACCCGTGACTGGATCCGCTCCGAACTGGAGGACCTGATCCGGGACCTGGACGACCACAGGGCCCTGTCACGGAGCGAGAGTGACGAAGACCGCTGACGGGGCTACTCGCGCGTAGCGGCACGCGCCGTACCATCGTCGGTATGGCTACGGAAGACGCGGTGCTTGAGGCACTGGCGACAGTGAACGACCCGGAGATCCACCGTCCGATCACCGAACTCGGCATGGTGAAATCGGTCGAGATCGGCGCTGACGGTGCGGTCGCTGTCACGGTCTATCTCACGGTCTCAGGCTGCCCGATGCGCGAGACGATCACCAAGAACGTGACGGACGCGGTCGCCCGCGTCGAGGGCGTCACGCGGGTCGACGTGACGCTCGACGTGATGAGCGATGAGCAGCGCAAGGAGCTGGCGTCCTCGCTGCGCGGCGGTACGGCGGAGCGCGAGGTGCCGTTCGCCAAGCCCGGTTCGCTGACCCGGGTCTACGCGGTCGCGTCC
Organism: Streptomyces sp. NPDC058195; assembly: GCF_042883525.1. Classification (NCBI taxonomy): domain Bacteria; kingdom Bacillati; phylum Actinomycetota; class Actinomycetes; order Kitasatosporales; family Streptomycetaceae; genus Streptomyces; species Streptomyces sp. NPDC058195. The sequence continues at coordinate 13,967 of NZ_JBHVVM010000029.1, read as the reverse complement.
GGCAAGGGCGGCGTCGGCAAGTCCTCCGTGACGGTGAACCTCGCCGCCGCGATGGCGGCCGATGGCCTCAAGGTCGGCGTCGTGGACGCGGACATCTACGGCCACAGCGTGCCGCGGATGCTCGGCGCGGACGGGAAGCCGACCCAGGTCGAGAACATGATCATGCCGCCGTCGGCGAACGGCGTGAAGGTCATCTCCATCGGCATGTTCACCCCGGGCAACACCCCGGTGGTGTGGCGCGGACCGATGCTCCACCGCGCACTCCAGCAGTTCCTCGCCGATGTGTACTGGGGCGATCTGGACGTCCTGCTGCTCGACCTGCCGCCGGGCACCGGCGACATCGCGATCTCCGTGGCGCAGCTCGTGCCGAACGCCGAGATCCTGGTCGTCACGACCCCGCAGCAGGCGGCGGCCGAGGTCGCCGAGCGGGCCGGTTCGATCGCGGTGCAGACCCACCAGAAGATCGTCGGTGTCGTCGAGAACATGTCGGGCATGCCCTGCCCGCACTGCGACGAGATGGTCGACGTGTTCGGTACGGGCGGTGGCCAGAGGGTCGCCGAGGGGCTGACGAAGACGGTCGGCGCCGAGGTGCCGGTGCTGGGCTCCATCCCGATCGACGTACGGCTGCGCGAGGGCGGCGACGAGGGCAAGCCGGTCGTGCTCTCCGACCCGGACTCCCCGGCGGGCAAGGCACTGCGCACCATCGCGGACAAGCTGGGCGGCCGTCAGCGCGGCCTGTCGGGCATGTCGCTGGGCATCACCCCGCGCAACAAGTTCTGAGACGCGCGGCGGTTCCGGACAGGCGGGACGCGCGGTGACCGGACCACCCGGTCACCGCGCGTCCCGTTCCTAGACGTACGTCGTGATGTCGTCGATCAGCGAGAAGCCCAGCCCGTACGCGCTCATCCCGCGCCCGTACGCCCCGAGGTGCGTGCCCTGGGGCGTGGAGCCCGCCAGCACCCAGCCGTACTCGGACTCGCGGTAGTGGAAGTGCACCGGGACGCCGTCCACCGGCAGTGACAGGGCCGACCAGGCGGGGCCGTCCAGATCGTCGGCGAGCTCGAACGCCGTCTCCGTCTGCTGGTCCAGCCAGTCGTCGCGCAGCGAGTGGTCCATCTGGGCGGGCCAGGTGCAGGCGAGCAGGCCGGAACCGGCCAGCCAGGCCGCGGAGGACACCGTGGTCGCGTCCAGCACCCCCGTACCGTCCCCGCTGTGCCGCACCGGGCTGCTGGCCATCGATACGACGACGGCGAACCGCTGCTTCTCGGCACCCGCCTCCCGGACCGAGAGTTCGTCGCCATGGCCGATGGAGCCGTGCTGCACCGTGCCGTCCGCGGCGGTGCCCACCTGCATCAGACGGCGCGGGCCGGTGAAGGCCCCGTCCAGTCCGTACCAGGGGAACCCTGCCGTCAGAAAGCCGTCGACGACCGTACGCCGGGCGGCCGACACCCCGTCCGCGGTAGCTGTGCCCTGCGGGTCTTCCGCGGTGGTGGTGCCTGGCGCGGCTTCCGCGCCCACCCGACTGGTCGTCTCCATCTGCCCGGCCGCCTCCTCGATCCGTTGGGTCCGGAACGGCCCGCCCCCCAGCGGGCGTACTCACAACCGGACAGATGGAGGATAGCCATAGCCTCCCGGCGAGCCGGGATTGGCGGGGGGTCAGGTGGCGTCGGCGTCGAACGGCGGCCGGTCGTCCTTGCCGGGCTGGTCACGCTTCTTGAGCAGGTCGGGGGCGCCTGCGGAGCCGTTGGCGGCGGTGATCGCCGAACCGCTCGACACGCTGCTGCGGGTGTCGGCGGACTCGATCTCCCGGCCGTTCACCGCGTCGGCGACCTCGCTCAGGTCCTTGCGGAGGTCGAAGCTCTCGCGGATCTCCTTCAGCCCGAGGTCGTCGCCGCCCTCCATGAGCTGCTTGCGGACGAACGTCTTGGGGTTGAGGTCCTCGAACTCGAAGTCCTTGAACTCCGGACCGAGCTCCGTGCGGATGTCCTGCTTGGCGCTCTCCGAGAAGGCGCGGACCTTGTGGATGAAGCGCGAGGCGTCCTGGATAACCTTCGGCAGCTTGTCCGGGCCGAAGATCAGCATGCCCAGAACCGCGAGCGTCACCAGCTCGAGTACGCCTATGTCATTGAACACCCTGTTGCTCCCTGTGTTCTCCGAGACCATGTCGGTCGAGGTCCGGACCCGGCCCACGGTACCCGCCCAAACTGTCCCCGCGGTAGCGTGCCAGGCCTGTCACGTGCCGTCGGCCGAGCCGAGCGTCAAAGAGATGGACAGGTCTTTACCACCGCGGGTCAGCTTGAGTTCCAGACGGTCGCCGGGGCGGTGCGCCCGGATCTTCACGATCAGCTCCTCGCCGCTGTGCACCCGTCGGCCGCCGACCTCGGTGATGATGTCCCCGGACTTGATCCCGGCCTTGGCCCCGGGGCCGCCCGGTGTCACCGCGTCCTTGCCGTCCGCGCCCCGCGCGCCCACCTTCGCGCCGTCCCCGGCGTACTTCATGTCGAGGGTGACACCGATCACCGGGTGGGTGGCCTTCCCGGTGTTGATCAGCTCCTCGGCGACCCGCTTGCCCTGGTTGATCGGTATCGCGAAGCCGAGGCCGATGGACCCCGCCTGACCGCCCTCCTCGGACGAACCGCTGTCGGCGGCCCGGATGGCGCTGTTGATGCCGATGACATGGGCGTCCACATCGACCAGCGGCCCGCCGGAGTTGCCGGGGTTGATCGGTGCGTCGGTCTGGAGCGCGTCGACATAGCTGATGTCGCTGCCATCGCCCTTCTCGCCGCCCGCGGTGATCGGCCGGTCCTTGGCGCTGATGATGCCGGAGGTGACGGTGTTGGACAGGTCGAAGGGAGCGCCGATGGCCACCACCGGGTCGCCGACCCGCACGTTGTCGGAGTTGCCCAGCGGCAGCGGCTTGAGGCCGGAGACGCCGGAGACCTTGACCACCGCCAGGTCGTAGCCGCTGTCCTTGCCGACGACCTCGCCGCGCGCGGTCTCCCCGCCGCTGAACGTGACGGTGATCTCACCACCCCGGCCGGCCGGGGCGACGACGTGGTTGTTGGTGAGGATGTGGCCGGAGGCGTCGAGGACGAAGCCGGTGCCGGTGCCGGACTCGGTGGAACCGCTGACATGGAGGGTGACCACGCTGGGCAGGGCGCTGGCCGCGATACCGGCGACGCTGTCGGGCGCGCGGCCGCCGGTGTCGCGGGAGGCCTGCGGGAGCTCGACCCGGGTGAGCCCGCCGTTGCGCTCGATGTAGGCGCCGATGCCACCGCCGATACCGCCCGCCACCAGGGCGAGCAGCACCGCGCCGATCAGCACGGAGCCGCGCCGGCTCTTCTTGCGGCCGGTCCCGGAGCCGAGCGGCGGGCCCGGATTGGTGAGCGGCTGCCCGGGGGCGCCCCAGGGGTCGTACTGGAGCCACTGCGACGAGGTCCCCTGCTGCGGGGGCGGCGGAGCCGCAAGGGTCTGCGGCGCGGCGAGCGGCTGCTGTGCGGTGTGCGGCTGGGGCGGCGCGGGGGCGACGGCGGGCGGCGCGGGGATGCCCGCGCCGTTCGTCCCCGAGTACTGCGGGGGTACGGGGGTGCCGTGCGCCGGGGTCGGGACCGGCCGCTGCACGGGGGGAGCGGGGGCCCAGGGGCCGGGGCCGCCGTAGGGCGGGGTGCTGTACTCGTCGGGCTCGTGCAGGGGCTTCACGGGCCTGGCCGCCGGGGCCCCGGGCAGCGGCCCGGGGGCCGGTGCCTCGGCCGGGGACGATGCTTCCTCGCTGGTGGGCGGCTCGTCCGACGTGGTGCGGGTGGCGACCGCTGGCGTGGGCCTGCTCCACCACTTCGCCTTCGGCCCGGTGGACTTACCGTCTTCCATGCTCTCCCCGCAACTGCCGCAACTGGCTTGTGCACGCCCCCGCCGGGGGCGTGCCTCCCGGAACTGCTCCCGGAATTCAACCAGGTTTGCGCATGGGTGCGCAGACCCCGGGCTGCCGGCCCCGGCCCCCGGTCAGCGCCGGGAGGAGAGCGGCAGACGGAGATCGGCGGGGGCGGGCATCGCCGAACTCGACGGCCTGGCCCCTGGTGGGGATGACGGCTGTGCCCCGAGCGGCGGCACGGCGGACTTCGGGGGCTTCGCGGCCAGCCTCCCGAAGACCTCGGCGAAGAGCGGGGTGGTGGTGGTCGGACGTATCAGCGGGGACGTGGACATGCTGCTCAGCGCCCCCGTGCCGAACGGGCTGCCCGAGACGCTGTTCCCGGAGAGCACCGCGGGGGTGGCGGCGGTGACCGGCTCCGCCGGAGCGGCACTCGGCGCGGCCGACGGAACGGCGGCGGTCGAGCGGTCGCGTACCCCGGACAGACCCTGGCCGCCGCTGTTGCGACGGCTGACCGAGCCGCCCTTCTCGCCGCGCAGCGCGGTGTCGAGCGGGGTCACCGCGTTGCCGCCGCCCGCGGACCGGGCCGAGAGGCTGGAACCGGCGCCCGAGGGCAGCGCGCCGCCGAGCGCGATCGCGGCCAGCGAGACGGCGCTCGCCGCGGCGAAGGCGAATCTCCGGCCGCGCCAGGGCGACCGCTCGCCCTCCCGGCCCACCTCGTGGATACGGAAGCCGGAACGGGCGGAGCCGGTCGGCAGCACGGCGGACGAGCCGTGCGGAACCGGCAGGTAGCCGAAGCCGAGCGATTCGTCCGCCCGCCCGTCGGGGCGGCCGCCGGGCGGCTGGATCACGGGGAAGAACCCGTCCGCGAAGCGTCCGGAGCCGCCGAACGGCCCGTCCGGCCCGTCGTCGCCGCCCCCCGATCCCCCGGGAAGGCCCTGCAGCCGGGCGAGGAAGCCCTCGGACGGCGAGGGCGGGGCGGACTGGGCGAAGACGTTCTTCAGGCGCCGCTGCGCCGCGGCCTCGGCCTTGCACTTGGCGCAGGTGGCGAGGTGCGCGAGGACCCGCTCACGGGCATCGTGCTTCAGCTCGCCGTCGACAAGCGCGGCGAGGCGGTCCCCCAGGTGTTGTTCCGCGGGGGTCGGACCTGTGCCACTCACGCCGTTCCGCCCTCCCCTGCCAGGGCCACGCCCGCCAGCGAGCGCTGCTCGGCGCGGGCCTCGGGCGAACGGTGGCGCAGGGCCTTGCGCAGGTGCGAGCGACCGCGATGGATACGGCTGCGCACGGTGCCGAGCTTCACACCCAGCGTCGCGGCGATCTCCTCGTACGAAAGGCCCTCGATGTCACAGAGCACGACGGCGGCGCGGAACTCGGGCGCGAGGGTGTCCAGCGCGTGCTGCACGTCCGCGTCGAAGTGGGTGTCGTTGAAGACCTGCTGCGGAGAGGGCTCGCGGCTCGGCAGCCGCTCGGCGGCGTCGTCACCGAGCGAGTCGAAGCGGATCCGCTGCTTACGGCGGACCATGTCGAGGAACAGGTTGGTCGTGATGCGGTGCAGCCAGCCCTCGAACGTGCCGGGCGTATACGTCGACAGCGATCGGAAGACCCGGACGAAGACCTCCTGGGTGAGGTCCTCCGCGTCGTGCTGGTTGCCCGTCAGCCGGTACGCGAGGCGGTAGACCCGGCCGCTGTGCGTGCTGACGATCTCTTCCCAAGAGGGCGGTGTCCACGCCTGGGATTCCGCGTCGGAGGCGAAGGTCGCGGTCGTTGCGGAGTCGTTGGAAGAACGGTCAGCGATGTTGGTCACGGATTTCGGCTCACCCGCCGACCTGAGAAAGCGCCGCAGCACTCCTCCCCGATCCACAGGCGCAGCCGCACCTCCCCTATCGGCTCTGGTGGTGTCCAGTGGAGCCCCTACCATAGCCACCTCGCCCGTTAGCTCCGGATAAGCCTTATTCCTGCTGGGGCCGGGGATCGCCCCCGGGAACCTCCGGCCCTCGGAACAGGACCCGATCCGCGGGCCGTTTCCCCAGGCTTTCCCCTGCCCCCACATAACGCCCGGTCCCATCTGCGGGTTCCCGGGCGCAGCGGATACAGTCACCGTTGCGCCAACTAAGGGGACAGGAGAGGGTCATTACCGCCAACCGGCAGACGAGCTGGGCGTTCGCCGACGCCTTTGTCGCCGAGGACGAAGCACTGAACTGGGCCCGCGACCGGGCCCACGAATCAGGGCTCCGCTCGGTGTCTCCAGGTACCGGCGCCGCGCTGCGTCTGCTCGCCGCCACGACGGACGCCAAAGCTGTGGCCGAGATCGGCACCGGGACGGGCGTGTCCGGCCTCTACCTGCTGGACGGGATGCGGCCGGACGGCGTGCTGACCACGGTCGACCCGGAGCCCGAGCGCCAGCAGTTCGCCCGTGAGGCCTTCCGGGCCGCGGGGTACGCCGCCAACCGGGCCCGTTTCATTCCGGGCCGCGCCCTGGACGTACTGCCGCGGCTCGCGGACGGCGGGTACGACCTCGTGTTCTGCGACGGCGACCGGCTGGAGACCCTGGAATATCTCGCTGAATCGTTGCGCCTGCTCCGCCGCGGCGGCCTGGTCTGCTTCGAGGGCATGTTCGCGGACGGCCGCACGGTCGACTCGGCGGCGCAGCCCGCCGAGGTGCTGCGGGTGCGGGAGCTGCTGCGCGCGGTGCGGGAGAGCCAGGAGCTGATGGCGACGCTGCTGCCGGTGGGCGACGGGCTGCTGTGCGCGGTGCGCCGGGGCTGAGCCGGACCGGCCCCGGCAGGCCCGGCGGGTGCGGGAAGGCCGTGGACACACCGCTGCCCCGGTACGGACGACGTACCGGGGCAGCGGCAAAAGTATGGGCTCCTGGGTTCAGCCGACGACCTTCTTGAGAGCGTCGCCGAGTGCATCGGCCTCGTCCGGCGTCAGCTCAACGACAAGCCGACCGCCGCCTTCGAGCGGAACGCGCATGACGATGCCCCGCCCCTCCTTTGTCACCTCGAGCGGGCCGTCGCCCGTCCGCGGCTTCATGGCCGCCATGCTCGTTCCCCTTCCTGAAACCAGCTTCATTGCCACCGGCGGCCCCAATGAAAGGCGCTGTGTCACCGGCATCGAACACATTGCTTCCAGGCCATTATCCCGCATCACAGACCCCAATGACCAACATCGGTCTGCATCGCTTGTGCAACGCGCTCTCGCAAAACCACCCAATTCGGCGATCCGCCTGCGATACTCCGCCCCTCGTACCCCCACAGCGGACCTCAATTATTAGACGCAGGTCACATGCCGGCCTCCGCCCGAGTCGGCCATGCTTGCCTGGACAGGCATGGCCGAGGTGCGAAGGGACTACGAAATGGCCGACCACATGGCGGACAGCGTGCTCTGCGAAGTGAGCGACGGACTGGCGACGATCACGATCAACCGTCCCGATGCGATGAACGCCATGAACACCGCGGCCAAGGTGGCGCTGCGGGACGCTCTGGAGTCCGTGGCCGCCGACACCGCCGTACGTGCCGTGCTGCTCACCGCCACCGGGCGGGCGTTCTGCGTCGGGCAGGACCTGAAGGAGCACGTCGCCACGCTCGAAAGCACCCGTGCGGCGGGCGGCGGCAACGCGCTGAGCACCGTGAAGGAGCACTACAACCCCATTGTGCGGGCGATCACCACGATGCCGAAGCCGGTCGTGGCCGGGGTGAACGGGGTGGCCGCCGGAGCCGGTTTCGGTTTCGCGCTCGCCTGCGACTACCGGGTGGTCGCCGACACCGCCTCGTTCAACACCTCCTTCGCCGGGGTGGCCCTCACCGCGGACTCCGGCGTCTCCTGGACGCTGCCCCGGCTGATCGGCCAGAGCCGCGCCGCCGACCTGCTGTTCTTCCCGCGCTCGATCTCCGCGGCGGACGCCTACGAGCTGGGCATCGTGAACCGGCTGGTGCCCGCCGCCGACCTGGCCTCCGAGGCCGCGGCGGTGGCCCGCGCGCTGGCGGACGGCCCCACGGTGGCGTACGCGGCGCTCAAGGAGTCCCTGGCCCACGGTGCGGACCACGGGCTGGGCGAGGCGCTGGAGAAGGAGGACGAGCTCCAGACCCGGGCGGGCGCCTCCGAGGACCACACGATCGCGGTGCGGGCGTTCCTGAACAAGGAGAAGCCGAAGTACCTCGGCCGCTGAGGGCACCGCGGGGGGTGCCGGGACACCCCCCGCGGCTCCCGGCTACGCCCTGGTGCCGCGGGACACACAGTCGGCGAGGTGATCGTCGACCAGCCCGCACGCCTGCATCAGGGCGTAGGCCGTGGTGGGGCCGACGAAGCGGACGCCGTGCTTCTTGAGGTCCTTGGCGAGGGCGGTGGACTCCGCAGTGACCGCGGGGACGTCGCCCGTGGTCAGCGGGGCCGGGCGGACGGCCGGGTCGGGGGCGTGGGACCAGATCAGCTCGTCCAGCTCACCGGGGCTCCAGCCGGCCAGCACCTTGGCGTTGGCGAGGGTCGCCTCGATCTTCGCCCGGTTGCGGATGATGCCCGTATCGGCGAGGAGGCGCTCCTTGTCGGTGTCGGTGAACTCCGCGACGTCGGCGATCCGGAAGCCCGCGAAGGCGGCCCGGAAGCCCTCCCGGCGGCGCAGGATCGTCAGCCAGGACAGGCCGGACTGGAAGGCCTCCAGGCAGAGCCGTTCGAAGAGGGCGTCGTCGCCGTGGACGGGGCGGCCCCATTCGGTGTCGTGGTACGCGAGGTAGTCCTCGGCGGACAGGCCCCAGGGGCAGCGCGGCGCGCCGTCCGGTCCCGCCTCGGTGCCGTCGCTCATCGCCGGGGCTCCTCTCCGGGGCCGTCGGTGCCCCGCTCCGGCCCCGGGTCGGCCGGTGCCTCCCAGGGGGACCTCGGCCGGTCCTCGGCCAGCTGCCGCCCCTCGGAAGCCCGCTCCCGGGGCTCTTCGACCAGGCCGGGGCCGCCGACCGCCGTGGCCTGCACGCCCGCCAGCGCGGACTCCAGCTCCGCGATCCGCGCGTCCCGCTCGGCGAGCTCGGCACCGAGCCGGTCGAGCGCCTCGTCGACGTCCATCATCCGATAGCCGCGCAGGGCCACCGGGAGGCGCAGGGCGTCGAGATCCGCCCGGCCGACCGGGCGCGTCGCGGGCAGCGGGTCGGTCAGCCGCTCGGGCGCCACGTCCTGGAGGATCGCCGTTCTCCCCCCGCCGACCACCGCCAGGGTGACCGCGGCGACCACCACGACCATCGTCACCAGCAAGAACCAGAACACGCGCATCTCCCCGGAAGCGGAAACCTGTCCGGGTCCGATCGTGCCATGCGGCACTGACAGCCGGTGCCCGGCGGGACGGCCGTCCCTGCGCCAGCCCCGTCATCGCTTAAGGTCACAGGCGACTCACGGGTGTCGGAGCAGAGGAGAGACGCGGATGCGAAGCGGTGGGCTCAGGCTGGGGCGGCGCGAGTTCGGTGCGCACGAGCCGGTGATCATGGCGATCGTGAACCGCACCCCGGACTCCTTCTACGACCAGGGCGCCACCTTCCGCGACGAGCCCGCGCTCGCCCGGGTCGAGCAGGCGATCGCGGACGGTGCGGCGATCGTCGACATCGGCGGGGTGAAGGCGGGCCCCGGCGAGGAGGTCACCGCCGAGGAGGAGGCGCGCCGCACGGTGGGCTTCGTCGCGGAGGTCCGCCGCCGCCACCCGGACGTGGTGATCAGTGTCGACACCTGGCGCCACGACGTGGGCGAGGCGGTCTGCGAGGCCGGGGCGGATCTGCTGAACGACGCGTGGGGCGGCGTCGACCCGAAGCTCGCGGAGGTCGCCGCGCGGTACGGCGCCGGTCTGGTCTGCACGCACGCGGGCGGCGCCGAACCGCGTACCCGGCCGCACCGGATCGCGTACGACGACGTGATGGCGGACATCCTGCGGGTGACGGTGGGGCTGGCCGAGCGGGCGGTGGCGCTCGGGGTGCGGCCCGACGGGATCATGATCGACCCCGGTCACGACTTCGGGAAGAACACCCGGCACTCCCTGGAGGCGACCCGGCGGCTCGGCGAGATGACCGGGACCGGCTGGCCGGTGCTCGTCTCCCTGTCCAACAAGGACTTCGTCGGCGAGACCCTGGACCGGCCGGTGAAGGAGCGGGTGATCGGAACGCTCGCGACCACGGCCGTGTCGGCCTGGCTGGGGGCGCAGGTGTACCGGGTCCACGAGGTGGCCGAGACCCGGCAGGTGCTGGACATGGTGGCGTCCATCGCCGGGCACCGGGCACCCGCCGTGGCCCGGCGCGGCCTGGCCTGACCCGGGCCGCCGCTTTCCCCGCGGCCCGGACCCGGCCCGCCTCCTACCGGCCGACCTCCTTCGTGACGAGCTCGACCGCCTCGTCCACGTCGTCCGTGACGTGGAAGAGCAGCAGGTCGTGCTCGGACGCCTTGCCCTGGGCCACCACCGTGTTCCGCAGCCAGTCCACCAGCCCGCTCCAGTAGGCCGTGCCGAACAGCACGATCGGGAAGCGGGTGACCTTGCGCGTCTGGACGAGGGTGAGGGCCTCGAAGAGTTCGTCCAGCGTGCCGAGGCCGCCCGGCAGGACGACGAACCCCTGGGCGTACTTCACAAACATCGTTTTACGGACAAAGAAGTAGCGGAAGTTGACGCCGATGTCGACGTGCTGGTTGAGGCCGGACTCGAAGGGCAGCTCGATGCCGAGGCCGACCGAGACGCCCTTCGCCTCCCGTGCCCCCTTGTTCGCCGCCTCCATCGCGCCCGGCCCGCCCCCGGTGATCACCGCGAACCCGGCCTCGACCAGGGCCTTGCCGATGCGCACGCCCGCTTCGTACTCGGGTCCGCCGGCCGGGGTGCGGGCCGAGCCGAAGACGCTGATCGCACTCGGCAGTTCGGCCAGCGCGCCGAACCCCTCGACGAACTCCGACTGGATGCGCATCACCCGCCAGGGGTCGGTGTGCACCCACTCGGAGTCACCCTCGCTGTCCAGCAGCCGCTGATCGGTGGTGCCGGGCTGTACCTGTTCCCTGCGGCGCAGTACCGGTCCGAGCCGCTGTTCCTCGGGGACGCGCGCTCCCTCGGGGTTGCCCATGACCTGCTCCCTCCGACGACGATGGGCGGCCGTCGGGCGACGGCCGCCCCTGGTCAGGCCAGGGTAGATCGCCGGAGGTTACCGGCGGGCGAATGCCGTGGGTCAGCCGGTGAGCCAGGAGCGGAGCCGCTCCTCGCAGTGGGTGATCCGCGCGATCCTCACGTGCTCGTCGCGCTTGTGGGCGAACAACGGGTCACCGGGGCCGTAGTTGACCGCGGGGATGCCGAGGGAGCCGAAGCGGGAGACGTCCGTCCAGCCGAACTTGGGCCGGGCGGTGCCGCCCACCGCCGCCATGAACGCCTGCGCCGCCGGGTGGGAGAGGCCGGGCATGGCCGCGCCCGAGTGGTCGTCGACGACGAACTCGGCGACGCCGCAGTCCGCGAAGACCTCCCGGACGTGGGCCAGCGCCTCCTCGGCGCTCCGGTCGGGCGCGTACCGGAAGTTGACGACGACGGTGCAGGCGTCCGGGATGACGTTGTTGGCGACACCGCCCTCGATGCGTACCGCGTTCAGGCCCTCGCGGTATTCGAGCCCGTCGATGACCGGGCGGCGCGGCTCGTAGGCGGCGAGGCGGGCCAGGACCGGGGCGGCGGCGTGGATGGCGTTGGACCCCATCCAGCCGCGCGCGGAGTGCGAGCGCTCGCCCTCGGTGCGCAGGAAGACCCGCAGGGTGCCCTGGCAGCCGCCCTCGACCTCGCCGTCGGAGCCCTCCAGCAGGACCGCGAAGTCACCCGCGAGCCAGTCGGGGTGGGCGTCGGCGATGTGGCCGAGTCCGTTGAGGTGCGCGGCGACCTCCTCGTTGTCGTAGAAGACGAAGGTGAGGTCGCGGTTGGGCTCGGGCACGGTCGCGGCGATCCGCAGCTGGACGGCGACGCCCGACTTCATGTCGGAGGTGCCGCAGCCCCACAGCACCCCGTCGCCGTCGAGCCGGGAGGGCACGTTGCCGGCGATCGGCACGGTGTCGATGTGCCCGGCGAGCACCACGCGCTCGGCCCGGCCCAGGCTCGTCCGGGCCACGACGTTGTTGCCGTGCCGGTCGACGGTCAGGTGCGGCAGGGGGCGCAGCGCCGCCTCGATCGCGTCCGCGAGGTCCTTCTCCTGACCGCTGACCGACGGGAAGTCGACGAGCCGGGCGGTGAGCGCCGGGCCGTCGAGGGTGAGGTCAAGTGTGGTTTCGGGCATGGGACCGACCCTAAGGGACCGGGCGGCGCGCCCGGCCGGGCGGCGCCACGCGGTACGTGGGCCCGTGGTTCGCGAAGAGGGCCCCTGGGCCCTCGGACCCGGGGGAACACTCAAGTACGGTGGGCCCGTGCCCCGGACCGTCTCTCCTGCCCGCCGACACACCGGCCGCAGCCGCCTCCTGCGTATCACTGCGGCCCTTGTCGTCCTCGCCGCCCTCGGCGGCTACATGACCGTGCAGTACATAACGAGCAGCAAGGTCGTCGACGGCTGCCTCGTGGAGTCCGCCGACGGCTCGGCGGGCGAACGGCGTACGTACCGGATGAGTCCGGAGCAGGCCGTCAACGCGGCGACGATCTCGGCGGTCGGCACCTCTCGGGGGATGCCGGAGCGCGCCGTGACCATCGCGCTGGCGACCGCCCTCCAGGAGTCCGGGCTGCGCAACATCGAGCACGGTGACCGGGACTCGCTGGGGCTCTTCCAGCAACGCCCCTCCCAGGGCTGGGGCACCGAGGAGCAGATTCTGGACCCGGTCTACTCCGCCGGGGAGTTCTACCGCCACCTGGCCCAGGTCCCCGGCTATTCGCGGCTGCCGCTGACGGTCGCCGCGCAGCGGGTGCAGCGCAGCGGATTCCCGCAGGCGTACGCGAAGCACGAGCCGGACGCCGCGCTGCTGGCGGCCGCGCTGACCGGCCGTACGCCCGCCGCGCTGAACTGCGCGCCGCCCCGGGCCACGGCCGCGAGCGCCGACCCCGCGAAGGTGCGGGCGGAACTGGTGCGCGCCTTCGGCAAGAACGTGCTGCCCGCCGTGGACGAGGCGCCCCGCGCGGGCGCGGGCGCGGCCGGTGCGACGGCGACGGGCATCGTCTCGGTGCCGGTGCCCGCGGCCCGGAAGTCCGGGAGCGGTTCGGGCGCGGACGCCGCTAGCGGCGGTGCGGCCCGGCGCGGCTGGGAGCTCGCGCACTGGGCGGTGGCGCAGTCCGAGGCGCTCCGGCTGGGCCAGGTCTCGTACGCGGGCCGGGTATGGGAGGCCGGGGCGGGGTGGCGTACGGAACGTGAGGACGCGAGCGGCACGGACGTTCGCATCCGGCTCGCGCGGTAGACCGCACCGGGCGCGGACGGCACGCCGCCTCCGGCTCGGGCAGGAGTTCGCACGGTCACCCGAGGGGTGCGCTCCGGCCCGTTTCGAGCGCCCCCTCGCACTCCCCTCCCGCACTCACCCGTCCGCGCGCGAACTCCCTGCTGGGAGCGGTGAAGTGACGGTTCACCAACCTCCGCCGCAATGCCGCGTTCGCCCGGATTCCTCCGTCACGGACCACGCGCCGCATTGCCTACTCTTTACCTTGGCCCACCGCAACCTCCCCCGCCCTTTCGACGGTTGTCATTGCGTCCGATCAACGGACAGACCGCATTTCTCATTCCGTCGAAGGAGCATCATGTCCCTCCCCCTGACCCGCCGGATCGCCCGAGCCGCGCTGCTGATCGCCGCGGGTGCGGCCCCCGTGGTCGGTGCGGCCGGAGCCGCGGGCGCCGCGGAGCTCCCGCAGGCGCCGGACCTCGGCGGTCTGACCAGCGTCGACGGCTCCCATCTCGGCAAGACGGTCGACGGCACGGCCAAGCAGGGCACCCGGGTCGCGGGCGACACCGGCGGACGCCTCGTCGGCACGGCCCTCCCGGCCGCGCAGCGGACCGTCGGCGACGCCGCCCCGACCGTGCAGAAGGCGGCGGGCGGCGCCGCCGGCACCGCGGGCCAGGTCCTCGGCAACGCCGCCGGTGCCGCCACCCAGGGCGGCCTGCCGCTCGGCTGAGTCACCGGTACGCGAGAGGCCCCGGGAGTGCGCACTCCCGGGGCC
>NZ_JBHVVM010000028.1:0-116654 GCF_042883525.1 Streptomyces sp. NPDC058195 | reverse complement strand
CATCAGGCACAAGATCAGCAGACACCCAGCAGATCCTGCCGACACAACACTCAACTGCCAAGCCAACACACCGATCTCATTCTGAAATGATCAGTTATTGTCTGGATTACCTACAGGCGTAGAGACTGTTCGCCATGATCAGAGCAAGAGCATCCCAGCTCCTCGCCCTCACGGCCTCAACTGCCCTGCTTCTGCTGGGCGTTCAGGCTACTCCCGCATCGGCTCAGGTCTTCTGCGACGAGGGCTACTCGGTCGACGGGGCCATCTGGACCGAATACACGCAGACACCGGGCGTACAAGCCTCCCTGGGCTGTCCGAAGTCCGACGAAATACCGGTCCCCAAGGACGGGGGAGCCCGCCAGGTCTTCGAGCACGGCTCGATCTACTGGAGCCCCAACAGTGGGGCCCATGCGATCTGGGGCCTCATCGGCGACAAGTGGGGACAGCTCGGCTGGGAAGGCGGCAGTCTCGGTTACCCCACCAGCGACGAAATCCAGCTCTCTGACGGCAAGGGTGTACGCCAGGTCTTCCAGGGCGGTTCGGTCTATTGGTCCCCCGACACCGGTGCACACCCTGTCTGGGGGCACATCGGCGAACGCTGGGGAATGGCCCAGTGGGAGACCGGCCGCTACGGCTATCCCATCAGCGACGAAGTCCAGGTTCCGGGCGTCAAGGGCGTCAGCCAGATGTTCGAGCACGGCCCCATCGCATGGTCTCCCGAGGAGACTCCCAACCCGCAGTACGCACAGGCACGCGACCTGTACCTGACCCCCAACAGCAGTACGCGTGACGGAGGTCTGCAAGAGGCCGCGCATCTGCTGCCTCTCGGGGGAGACCGGGGGATCGTCGTCGTACGGGGCTACATCGCCACCGACAACAACCCAGTGAACGACATCATCGGCAACAACCGTCAGTGGAGCACCGACCCGGCCGCCGAATCCAAGGTGACCGTCGCGTGGGACACCGAAATGGGCCGCGTCGGCGTCTACGTCGAACACTCCTGCGTCCATGACCCCAGCTCCACGCTGAACGGATGCCGTGACGCCAAGCCCCTCGTCCGCACCTCGCATGCCGAAGTCGTCCAGGATGACCCGATCCCCCAGAATGAATACTGGGTCGAGCCCACCACCGGCGGGGGCATCAAGGTATCGATCTCGGCGGTCAACTCCTTCGTAGGCATCCCGGGCTACCAGTTCGGAGACCTCGGCCGGATCAACGCGACTCTGTACCTGACGCCGCACGGGTACGACGACAAGAACAAGTCCTTCACCGGCTTCGACATCACGACGACGAAGGACAAGTTCCCGTCGTGGGAAATCCTGCGCTACACCCGTCTCCTCGACAGCGCCAGCGCCCCGCAGGCCAAATGGCAGGGCTCCGTCTGGCAGACCCGCGTCAGCGACCTGTCAGCCCCCCAGCACACCTGTACCCGGAACGACCCGGATTCCCAGAACGCCACCATGGCGTGCACCGGCTGAGCCTGTAGCGGCACCACGAAGCCCCTCGTCAGCCTCCGGGCCGGCGAGGGGTTTTCGTCATCAAGATTCACCCCCGAGCAAGGGGCGTCTTCGTATTTCACCGCGCGTGTGGTCGCCGGGCGCGTATCGGCTCCAGGTGCCGCTGGCTTCGGTGACCGGGCAGGTGGTGGCCTTGTCGTGGTGGCTGCCGAAGCAGCTCCGTTCGCACGAGGACGTCCTCACGCAACGGCTCCGCTGGCGTCGAAGGGCCAACCCTTCGGAGACGAGCACCTCGACGCGCGTGCTGAGGCCGGAAGGCGCCACGGGACGCATTGACGCATTCGGAACCTGAGATGGTCCGTCCCGTCACCCGTTGGGTGCGTCCAGCCAGCCAGGCTCGGTGGTCGTGGCGGCGCCGTAGCGGCGGGCCAGTGCGGCGCAGGCTTCGTGGAGGGCTGGCGGGCCGATGACGTGCAGGTCCGCGTCGAATCGGCCAAGGCTGGCAGCAAGGGCGGTCCAGGACCAGGATCCTGTGATGACGCGGCATCGTGTGGGCCCGAGCGGTTCCACGACGCCGTCGGCGGTGTGGGGTACGACTTCCGAGGCGGGGAGATCCAGGATGGCCTCGCCTTGGCAGGGCCAAGCAGCTCCGGTCTTGCCGGAGCCCCGGAACCGGCTGGTGACGAACGCGGAGACGTCCCCGCCGGGCAGCTGACGTACGGTGAAGCGCGGACCGGTCGGCGTGCGTGGGGTCATGCGGTCGGTGCGGAAGGCACGCCAGTCATCGCGGTCGAGGTCCCAGGCCAGCAGGTACCAGTGGGTGCGCCACGCCACGAGGTGGTGGGGCTCCACACAGCGTCGCTGTGGTGCGGCCTCCTGGTGTGGGGCGTAGTCCAGGTGCAGCACTTCGCGGCGCTGGATCGCGGTGCTCACGGTGGTGAGCAGATCCAGGTCCTGGGCCGGTGGGGTGCCGGGATCAGGCGGGCGCACGGTGGTGACGTGGAGCGCGTCTATGCGCTGCCGCAGGCGCGGAGGGAGGACGTTCCGGATCGTCGCGAGCGCCCGGTCGGCGTCCTCCGCGATCGCGGGGTGGGCGGTGCTCTGCAGCGCGACGGCCAAAGCGATGACCTGAGCGTCATCGAAGAGCAGCGGTGGCATCTGCGATCCGGGACGCAGACGGTATCCGCCGCCCGGGCCCTTGTCCGTGGCGACCGGGTAGCCCAGCGCGCGAAGGCGGTCGATGTCACGGCGCACGGTGCGCACGGTGACCCGCAGTCGCTCGGCCAGGTCGCCTCCGCTCCACTCCGGTCGTGCCTGGAGCAAGGAGAGCAGGGCCAGGAGCCGCGAGGACGTTTTCTGCATGCCTCCATCATGCGGCAAGTACAGGACACAACCTGTCCTGTACAGGTGCCATGCTCCCTCACGGATTCCAGAGAAGGGCATGCCGCCCGTCAATCGCATGTGCCTCATCCGGCGCATTTCAAGGTAGGAGCAGACCATGTCCGTCACCACCACCACGCATGTGAACTTCCGCGGCTCGGCCCGTGAGGCGCTGGACTTCTACCAATCCGTCTTCGGCGGGCACACCGTCGCGGTGACCTACAAGGACGCCGGCAACGTTCAGAACGAGAAAGAGGCGGACTGGGTGATGTGGGGCCAGGTCATCGCCGACAACGGCTTCCACGTCATGGCCTACGACGTGCCCTCGACGATGCCGTACGAGCAGGGCGCCAACCCGTTCTTCGTGTCCGTGCGCAGCGAGGACACCGACGAGATCAGCACCCTGTGGCGGCGACTGGCCGACGGCTCGAACGTGCTGCGCCCACTGGAGCCCGCGGCATGGGCCCCGCTGTACGGGATGCTGACCGACCGCTTCGGCGTGACCTGGGTCCTGGACGTCACCGCCCCCTACAACGGCTGACCCACCCCGGGGCGGGCACCCCGCAGCGGTTGCCCGCCCCGCTCATCTCGCCATCAGCACGCCGACGGCAGTCGGCCCACATGGAAACAGACCTTGTCATGCGCATGCGTCAGCTCGGCCGGACCGGCATCGAAGTCAGCACCTACTGCCTGGGCACCATGATGTTCGGCCCGAACGGCAACCCGGAACACGACGCATGCACACGCATCGTGCACCGGGCCCTGGACGGAGGCACCAACGTCATTGACACGGCCGATGTCTACGGACACAGCGAGACCGAGCACATCCTCGGCCGCGACCTCAAGGGCCGCCGCGAGGACGTGGTTCTGGCGACCAAGTTCAACGGCCCCATGGGCGAGGGCCCCCTTCGCGGCGGCAGCTCACGCCGCTGGGTCATGAAAGCGGCCGAGGGCTCACTACGCCGCCTGAACACCGACTACATCGACCTCTGCCAGATCCACCACCCCGACCCTCACACCGACATCGAAGAGAAGCTGTCCGCCCTCACCGATCTGGTCCGATCCGGCAAGGTACGCGCAATCGGCTCCACCAACCTCCCCGCGAGCGACATCGTGCAGGCTCACCGGGTCAGTGAACGCCGGGGCCTGCACCGGCTGCGCACCGAGCAGCCCGCCTACTCCATCCTCAACCGGGCGATCGAGCGCGAGATCCTCCCCGTCGCCCAGCGCTTCGGCATGGGCGTGCTCGTGTGGAGCCTGCTGGCCATGGGCTTCCTCACCGGCCGCTACGGCGCGAACGACGCCCCGAGCAGCGATCCCCGCATGCACTGGGCCCCCGGGCACATGACCGACCCCCACAAGCTCGACGCCGTCGAGCAGCTGATCCCGCTCGCCGAACAGGCCGGACTGCCACTCACTCACCTGGCCATGGCCTTCGCCACTGCCCACCCAGACGTCACCTCGGCCGTCATCGGCCCCCGCACCCTCGACCAGCTCGATGACCTGCTGGCAGGCGCCGCAACCGTGCTCGACGACGCCGTCCCGGACCGGATCGACGACATCGTTCCGCCGGGCACCGGCATCGGCCCGCTCGACGTGGCCTACCAGCACCCCTCCCTTACCTGCATCGGCCAGCGGCGTCGCCTCAGCTCCGAGCGTGCGGCAGCCTGAGACCCATGAGTGTCCTGACCCAGCGCCACCTCAACCGGGCCACCCTCGCCCGCCAGTACCTCCTTGAGCGCGAGGAATGCACCGCCCTCAATGCCGTGTCCCACCTGGCCGGACTGCAGGCCCAAGCCCCGCAGGAACCGTTCACCGGCCTGTGGTCGCGCGTCAGGGCGTTCACCCCAGCCGACCTCGACAACCTGGTCATAGGCCGCCAGGTTGTGCGCACCCACCTCATGCGCCGCACCGTCCACCTCGTCACCGCCACCGACGCGCTCGCCTGGCGCGCCCGCCACGACGCCATGCTGCGGCAACGCGTCCTGTCCACCTACCGCAGCGAACTCAACGGCATCGACCTGGACGAACTGAGCACAGCGGGCCGGGCCGTGATGGCCGACCACCAGCCACGCGCCATGGGCGAACTCGTCGGCGCACTCCGCGACCGCTGGCCCACGCCGCCCAGCCGGGTGCTGGGCGAACTTCTCGTCGCCGCGCTCATCCCCATGGTCCAACTGCCCCCCAGAGGACTGTGGAAGAGGACCTCAGGCGTCCATAACCTCCCCCTGTCGACCTGGCTGCACCAGCCCATCCCCCAGCTGCCCGCGGACCCGGACGATCCGATCGGACAGCGACTCGTCCGGCGCTACCTCGCCGCCTACGGCCCCGCCACCACCGCGGACATCCGCGCCTGGAGCGGCCTGGCCGGACTGCCTGCCGCGGTCAAAGCCCTTCGCGGCGACCTCATCACCTACCGCGACGAACGCGGCCGTCTGCTCCTCGACCTGCCCGACGCGCCCCGCCCACACCCCGACACCCCCGCGCCCGTCCGCTTCCTGCCCGCCTTCGACAACGCGATCCTCGGCTACCAGGATCGCAGCCGCATCATCGACGACCCGCACCTCGGCCTCTCCGTCGCCGGACAACGCGCCGTCCTCATCGACGGCCGCGTTGCCGCCACCTGGACCACCGGCGAACGCCGCCTCACGATCAGCCCCCTGCGCAGCCTCACCCGGACCGAAGTACGAGAACTGGAGGCGGAGGGCCAGAACCTGGCCACCTTCATGGACCAGGGCATCGGCACGGTCCATATCGCCGAATCCACCTGAACAGGAGCTCGGTTCTGCGATGCCTCGTGGCCGGGAGGGAGGCAGGGTGGCCAGCTGTTCTGCAGTCCTGTTTCCGTTCTGCAGTCCTGTTTCCGGGCGGCATGTCTCGCACGGCTCGATGTCCGGCTCGGCGAGCGCGATGAGTGCCTTCTCCCGCCCGAGGAACCCGACCCCGCTTTTGAACAGCGTGCCCCCCGCGGTGCGGCATCGCGGGCTGACCCGCCCGCTGAGGCTGCAGCATCCACGACATCTCAGCCCGCGCCCGCTCCCGTCGCCCTTCCTGCTCCTCCGCCTGTTCGAGCTCGCGCATCCGGGTCCGGACCTGCCCCAGCTGGTATGCCAGCCATTCCTCCAGCACTCGGTTCTTGTCCAGAGCGGACACGCTCTCCGGCCCGAACACGGCTATGCCTCGCCGTCGCCGGTTTCATGGACGTGCATGAACTGCACGCGAGCCTCCACTACGCCCCCGTTGAGCGAGGCCCAGTACGGGTGGGTAATGATCTCGGTGCTCAGCCGGAGCAGGCCCTTCTGGAAAGCCGCGACCTTGGCCTTCTGCTCATCGGCGTACCCAGGGCTGTCGGCCTTCCCGGACCGGTATCCGGAGTGCAGCAGCTACGTAATGTGTCGGAGCGCACTATCTGGCACCTGATCACGACGCCTGTCACCGGTGATGACGGTGTCGCCGTTCGGGAGCTGGGCAGTGAGTTGGAACCAGTGCGGTCGGCGCCGACGAGGCTCACTTCCATGTCTGAGCCAGCCCCTGACTCTCGCACGTAGTCACCACATCAGAGGGGCATTCGGCGCCAGCGCATCCCAGGGGCACGGGGACTCCGCCGCCGTCAGGACGCGGCCGCGCGCGCCGCCTCCAGCTCGGCGACCAGCCGCACGACCCGTCTGTTCCGGGACCGGCCGAAGCTGTGACCCGACACCATGTGCAGCTGGTCCGTCCCGCCGGAGGCCAGCACCAGCTCCGGGACGTCGGACGAGTAGACCGTGCTCGGCAGGACGGCTACCCGAACCTCCCGGATGTCCGACCATGCGTAGGAGCGCGCGTTGAGCAGCCCGGAGTACCGCAGCCCGTCCGGCCCGTACCGGACGCCGAACACCGGGGCGCGGAACGTCAGCACCACACCCGGAAGGCCCAGGACGACGGCCGGGAGCAGGCCGACCACATTCCTCGCGCCCATCGCGCCCATCGCGATTACGACGGCGAGCGGAAGGCATACGCAGCCCGTCAGGAAATAACTGAGCGACCAGAGGCTTCGCCTCTTCCGCATGCCCACCCCTCCCGGTTCCGTGCCCCGCGGCGGTGTCGGCGGCCCGGTGCCACGTCATCGCCCGCGGACGAGCTTACGAGCGGGGGGACACGCCGCCAGGCGCAGGGGCCGACGAGGTTTGCCGCGCCCGGCCTCGCCGCCGGTCGAGGAGTGGGACCGGCCGGAGCGTCCCGGCCGTGGCCGGGCGGCGGGTCCGGTAGCCGGAGCCGGATCTGCTGGACGGTGGTGAGCCAGCGCGTCCACGGGATGGCGTAGGTGGGCCCGCGGAGCGTCTCCTCGGTCCCGTCGGCGAGGCCGCCCCGGCCGTTGTAGCCCTGGCCGTCGTGGTCCAGGCCGTCGTCGTCGCCGGGATCGAGCGAGGCCATTGCGGTCTCGACGGCGTCGGCGAGCGGGCCGGTGGTCCAGGAGCCGCTCCCGCGCCCGCTCTGGTGTGGGACGAGCGCCACGGGTGCCGCGCTGCCCCCTCCCGCCGCCACCCCTCGCCCGGGGCGCGGGCCTCCCGTCCGAGGGCGACGGTGTTCGCTACCTCACCACCGACACCACACCTCCGCCCGAAAACCTGATTACCACCCTCACGAACCCCGGTGAATGAATCAGGAGGCACGATATGCATGCTTCCCCCGACCCGATGCGCGGGCAGCTCCGCCGCCTCCTGGCCGTGATGTCGCTCGCCTGCGTCTCCTTCGGGGTCATTCCGTTCACCGAGCAGCGCACCGTCTGGCCGCTGGAGGCGTTCTACGTCCACGACGACACCAAGGCCGTCGTGGAGACGCTGACGGCGGAGATCAAGGTGACACAGCCACGCGAAGTCGCCGACTACGCCCAGGCGTTCGTCGGCCTCGCGGACATGGCCGTGTACGGTGACGCGGCCAGCGCCCTCATCCTGGCCGCGTCACCGCCCTGGAGTGAACCTCCCGCCATGACCCGCAGTCTCATTCAGGTCGGAGCAGGAGCCTCCGTAGCGTCGAACGACACCGGCATACCCAGTACGCGGAGGCGGTGCCCACGAGCGCACCCACATCCACCGGTCCCAACCGGACGGCTCCGTCCCCCAGCCGCCCGCCTGCCACACCGTGCTCCACGACCCCACGACCCCACGACCCCACGGCCTCATCGAGGCCCACCGCCCCCTTGACCGCGCCCCGAATGAGGCACTCGTCGCCGCTGTCCTCGCCTGGACCAACCCGTCCCTCGAACCCCGCGACTACGCCCAGATCGCCCTCCAGCCCACCGGCCACGCCCGCGCCGTAGCCGCCGGCATCCGCCACACCACCGCCACCCTCCCCACGGGCGACGCCCGTGGCGCCCTCGCCGACGTCCTCCACGAAGCCGAAAACCGCCTGGACGCGCCGATCAAGGGAACCGCCCGCCGCGCTCAGGACCGTGCCCGCCTCGTCCAGGCGCTCTACACGCGCCTGGACCGGCTGGAGGCCGCCGCCCGTCCCGGAGAAGGTCGCACCGAGCGGCGGCTGAGCCTGCGGCCGGGCTTCCCGGGCCGCGGCTACTGCCGTCCCGGGTGCAGGATGTCGGCGTACACCCGGGCCCGGACCCCTGGCGCACCAGGCGCCCGGTGCGCCAAGCTGATGCCCGAGGTCGCCCACCGTTCCTCCAGCGCGGCCATGACCGCACGGACGGTTTCCTCGTCCCCGCCGGTGATGTCCAGCACCACCAGGACGGTTTCCGCGATGTGCTGCTCGTCGATCGGCTTCATGACCACCGAGACGGCGATGGGTTCGGGAGCGGGTCGCCGACGGGTCCGGTTCCACTCGCACGAGTGGAACCGGACCTGACTGCAGGCGTCGTCTGGCTGGACGTTCTCGTACTGCCAGAAACAGGACGCGTGCAGGGCGGGGTAGCACCCGGGAGGTGCCCCGGGGACGGTTAGCAGGCAGGGGCGCGGTGAGCGAGCGTCCGCCCGCTCACCGCCCACGCCGCTCACCTTGGCGATCGCATTGAAGGCCTGCCGACGCGTACCCGGAGGTGGTCGAGACGGCGCATGCGGACTTCGCTGCCCTCCAGCAGCGCGACCACAGCCCCATGTAGTTACTCGGCGCTACACACCACCTGGCGGTAGCCATACGAGAACAGGGCCATCACGGCGGTGAACCGGGTGCAGTCGTTGATATTGCCGTCTGTGACGACGAAGGCCAGCGGACGGCCCCGTCCATCGCAGGCCAGGCGAATCTTGCTGGTCAGACCACCTTTGGACCGGACCAGGGCCGGGTCGCGGAGCCCCCTTTTCCGGGCCCCGGCCGCATGCTGGTGAGCCCAGACGGCCGTGGAGTCCGGTCGAACGTTCCGTCCGCCGCCCACCTACGAAAACGCGTATGCAACGTGGCTCATGGGCCATACCGTCCGGGTACATCCCGCCAGGCCGTCACTGTCTGGAGCCTCCACACGATCCCGTTCAGGACCCTGCGATCGTCCAGCCGCTTCCGCCCCCGCAACGACACAGGCAGCAACGGCCGGACAAACTCCCACTCGACGTCGGACAGTTCATGGCGACGTATTACGACACCATGATCCACCAGCCGTGATTAGTTGAAGAAGCCGCCTGGTGCGTAGGCAGCATCACTCCGGGCAGAGGGTCTTGCGAAGCGCGGCATTCAGCGCCTTGCCCTGCGCGTCCGTCAACGGGCGGGTGTCGTTCCCGAACCGCTGCGCCGCCAGCCAATCGATCTTGTCGTTCGGCTTCGCGAGGCTGCTGCACTGGTTGCGTCCGGCGTCGATGGCCTTCTCTTCATCGGCGATGATCTGCGGGTCGACGGCGGCAATCGCGTCCAGGTACGCATCGCGGGCGTTTCCGGTCGGAGCGGGCGGGATACCCGCGGCCTTCTCGGCGGCGGCGTGACCGGCGGTCTTCGCTTCTGGCGCGGGCTTTGTGACGTCCTCCTCCGCCGAGCAGGCAGTCAGGGCGAGCAGCGCGGCAGCGGCGAGCAGGATGCGGGTGGGTCTCACGGTGGCACTCTCCGTACGTAGGTCTCTGCTCTGTGGGACGGGCGAGGTGCCAGGAGGGTTGTGGCAGTCTCCCGCGCGTGGCACGGGGTTTGTGGGAAATGCGAAGACCCGCCAAAAAGGTGGGACGGGCCCAGGTCTGTTCTGGTATGCCGGCCATGGGGTCGGTATGCGGCATGCCTCGTGGGTTCAGTCCTGCTGCTCCAACTTGTCCGCGAAGGCCCGGAGAGCATCGGCCAGCTCCTTCTTGGTAGGCAGCTCATCCATCTTCTTCTCCAGGCCGTCGATGCGTTCCGCCAGGTCGTCCAGGTTCGCCGGATCCGTGGGGTGAGATGTAGGCCCGACCGTAGGAGAGGGAGACTCGGTACCGCCCGAGCCTCCCGCATCCGCGCCACTAGAGCTGCTGCCGTCGGTGCCGCCTGAACCACTGGCGGAGCCACTGTCTCCGCCGCCGCTGTCCACGCCGCCTACGGCACTACTGCTTCCCGTATCGGAGGTCTCTACGGACACCGGAGTCGGGCCGGACGAGCCACTGTCCTGGTCGACTGCTGCAATCGCTCCACCCACGCCAAGTACCACCGCGGCAGCCGCAGCGGCCAGCGTCACTACCATTCGTCGCGTCCGGATCTTCCCTATGTGTGTCATATGGCGGACACTAACCGCTGATCACGGCGGAGGGTTTCCTTCCGCTGACTCGGTGCCACACGGGCTCCTCGTCCAGGGTGGGCTCCTGTGTCGCCCGTGCTGTGACTGCCCGGACTGCAGAGATTTGTCGTCGTGTCCGAGGCGCTCGGCGTACTCGTCGGCCTGGTAACCGAGCCGGAGCTGAGCGGAATCGACCTCGCACGCCAGGCCCTGATCGCGGCCCGGGAAGCAGCGAAGAAGAACAGCGCCACCAGCACACGCGAGTCGACTCGTACGTGCCCCGGTCGACAGGATTCGGACCTGTCAGATCCCTCTTTTCAGGGCCCGCACGTTCACCGAGTCGATCGCGTACCTCGACCAGTCCAGCCTGCCGCGGGATCTGGGCTCGTCGAGGACCAGACGGTGCAGCCTGGCCCGGACCCGCGCCTTCGTCCACTCAGTGAATCTGCGGTGGGCTGTCGCACCTGACGGACCGAACGCCGCCGTGGGCAACTGCTGCCACGTGCAGCCCGACGTCGCCACGAACACGATCGCCGCCAGGACCTCCCGATCACCGTGACGACGCCGACCACCACCCTGCGGCCGCGACGGCGCCTCAGGCACCAGCCGCTCAGCAACCCCCACCATGACCAGCAGCCTCCCCAGCCAATTGAGATGACTCTACGTCCGGGCCCACGAACAAGGCGCAGGAGCACGATTGCCCGCGCGGCGCACGCTGTACCTGATTCCGCGGGGGCTACGGACCGAGGGGTGGTGAGGGTCGGCATGGCCGTAGTGCAGCCCAGCCACACAGGACACCCCGGCTGCAACGTCGTCCTGCCCCGCGACCTGAGGACAGCAGCCGAAGCCCGGTTCATGGCAGGCGCGGCCCTGTCCGCCTGGGGACTCGAAGCAGAGTCGGGCCGGGCCCGGGCCGTCGTCTCCAAGCTCGTCACCAACGCCGTCAAGCACGCATACGGCCCGATGGTGCGCGTCATCGTCGAACGCCCCGCGTATGACCGGGTATATCTCAGCGTCGCCGACCGCGCCCCGAACGACCTTCCCCGGCGACAGGAGCCAGCCGCCAGAGCCTTGGAGGGCTGGGGGCTTGTGGTGGCGGACGCGCTCGCAGACCGGGTGGGGGTGCGACCGGCTCGGACCCGCGGCACATCGTCGGAGCGAATCCATGTGGGCGGAACTGATGCGAAGCCGGAGGAATGAGCAGACGGCGACCAGACAGCGGCGAAGCGGCTGCCGGTACCAGCCCGCGGCAGGAGCCGCTGGGCTCGCGCGACCAGGAATCCGGCGGAAGGGGCCCAGCCCAGCCGACGGCCAGGTCAGCCGGGAAGCGGGCGTGGCGTTCGCCCGCCCGGCCGGCGCCGCGGGTGCTGGGATGGGACGGGTGTGCCGGAGCGCGATAGATGTCATCTGAGCGTGACGCCTACAAGTCCAGCGCTGCAGGTGTGCCGAACCACGATAGTTGGCACCTGGCCACATTGGTTGGTATCACCCTTGCTCATCCATGCCAAGATTCGAGGGTGGATATGACCGACGTCACGCGTGCGATCGCGGCTGCGACTTCGGTCGCCGCATCGCTCGACTTGCCAGCCAACGATGCAACCGTTCTCCACAACTCGAACAAGCTGGCACTGCGGCTGACGCCATGCGACGTCTTTGCACGGGTCGCCCCTGTCGGACAAGAGGTTGCACAGTTCGAAGTCGATCTCGCTCAGCGGCTCACCGAGGTCGGATGCCCGGTGTGTCCCTTGGAGCCTCGGGCGGACCCGCGTATGCACACGCGCGATGGCTTCGCAGTGACGCTGTGGACCTACTACGAGCCTGTGACACCTCACACCTCACCAGTCGACTACGCCAAGGCGCTGGAGCAGCTGCACGCCGGTATGCGCGAAGTCGATGTGCCGAGCCCGAGGTTCACGGACCGGATCACGGAGGCGGAAGAAGTTGTCGCCGACCCGGATCGCTCGCCGGAGCTCACCGATGAGGACCGCGCGTTCCTCGGCGGCAGGCTGGCAAGCCTGCGACGAGCGATCTACGACCGCGGCGCCGTGGAGCAGCTGCTCCACGGCGAGCCGCACCCAGGCAATGTGCTCAGCACGAGGAACGGCCCGTTGTTCATCGACCTTGAGACGTGCTGCCGTGGACCCGTCGAGTTCGATCTCGCCCATGTTCCCGAGGCGGTCTGCGAGCACTACCCAGGCGTTGACCAAGCGCTGCTGGACGAGTGTCGGCAGCTCGTTATCGCGATGGTCGCCGCGTGGCGTTGGGAGCTTGGCGACCAGTTTCCGAGTGGGAGGCGATTCGGAGAGGAATTCCTGCGCTTGCTGCGCCAGGGTCCGCCTTGGCCGACACTCGACACAGTGACCAGGCGACTGGATGGTCCGTAGAAATCGCCGAAGGTCACGTCAAAGCGGCAAGGAACCAAGCGACGAGACTGGCCTCCGAGCCGTGTGCCCGGCGGCCATAGACGTCCGCGTCGATGGCCACGGACCGGTGACCCGTGCGGCGTTTCACGACGTTGCGCGGGTCCGAGCAGCGTCGGCGCCGTCCGGCGGGGTTCGGGAGCCGGGCGCGCCGCCCGCGGCGAGGTTGAGACAGGCGTCCCTACCGAGGTCCACCGCCCCGTACGGGCGGACGTGGGACCAGAACAACGGTGTCAGGCCGCGCCGGTCGGCGGGCGAGGAGGTTGGCCCACTCGGGTTCGCCGAGGACGTCCTGACGTCCTGGAGCATCAGGGTGTTCACGTACCAGGGCGGACTGGAGGATCCGCAGGCACAGCACGAACATGTCCTGCTCGTCGCGCCGGTAGAGGCGATCTCGCCACCTTTTCCTTACGCGATCACGGAGCTGGCGCCGTTGGAGGACACCATTACGTTCAGGTCCTCCTCGATCTCCCGCTGGAGGTCCCGTAGCTGCAGGTAGCGGGCCACGAAGATGGTCTCCTGGGCGCGGCCGACCTCCAGCATGGCCGCGCAGGCGGGGAGGCGTTGTGAGTGAAGCGGCGCAGGATCGCATCGGTTGAGGCGGTGCGGGTGCGGATCGCGGTGGCGTACTTGATCATCTGGTCGTACTGCTGGGCGATGAGTTCCCAGCGCATCGGGAGGGTCAGTGCCGGGGTCAGCTGCGGGTAGACGTCCGGTTCGCCGGCCTTCGGCAGGTGCGCTCGGAAGTGCGGTCGGTTCGTCGGCGCTGAGTTCAGTGAGCGGAGCAGGTATCTGCGAGAGCTGCTCCTCATCGACGCTGAGTGATCGCGCGGTCGCCCGATTCGGCAGGGCTTCTTCGCGCCGGTGCAGATCCCTCGGGCAGCCTGACAGCTGAGGCCGTAGTCTCCCTGGATGACTGCTGTTTCTGTCGAAGATCTCGCACGCGCATGCAAATCTGTCGGCGACCTGCTCGCCGAGGTCCGCCCCGAGCAGTGGAAGGAGCCGACGCCGTGCACTGAATGGAACGTGCGCGAGGTGGTGGCCCACCTGGTCGGCATGGACCTGGTGTTCGCAGCCATGGTGGAGGGTGGTCCGATGCCCGAACGCGGAGTAGACCGCCTCGGTGACGACCCGGTCGGCGCCTACCGGTCCTCCAGCGCTTCGCTGCTGGCCGCTTTCTCCGGTCCTGGAGTGCTTGAGCGGAGTTATAGCGGCCCCTTGGGGAGTGCCACGGGCGCCGAGCGCTTGCAGATCCGTCTGTACGATCTGCTCGCTCATGGATGGGACCTTGCTCAGGCCACCGGAATCCCTGCCCGGCTGCCCGAGGACCTTGCCGAGCAGGCTCTGGCGTTCGCTCGGGATCAGCTCTCCACTCAGTCCCGAACGGCACGATTCGCTGAGCCGCGGCCGGTCGAGGAGACCGCTCCGGCCGTTGATCGCCTTGCCGCGTTTCTTGGCCGGCCCGTCCCACCGCAGTTGTGAGACCGATCGAGTGCAACTATCCGCCCCGAAGCCACGCACCGGAGGCGAAGCCGCGTCCGCTCGATCGTGCCCGGGTGACATTTCAACGTCACCATGAGGGTGCACACCGCTCATCTGACCGTGGGCCGACGGCCAGGTTGGCCACGGCGCCGCCGAAGGATCCCGAGTGATGTCCTGGCCCGGCCGTCCCTCGCCGAGTCGGACTGCTACCCCATCCGGACACGGTCGGGGTGCGTCAGCTCGCAAGGATGGCCCGCTTGAGTTTCTCGACGATGACCATGGTGTCCCCGTCCGTGCCGGTGCGCGCGGTTACGTTCTTGAAGGCCAACGGAACCGTGCTCATCGGTGAGATTGATCATGAAGCGGGCTGAGCTGCCGCGCCCTCGGCAGCGCCGAACCGTTGAGCAGCGCATGGGAGCCGTGTACGACGCTCACGTCCTGAAGGTCCTGGCCGGGCCGCCCCGGCGACCACAAGGCCCGGCGCAGGTTCTCGTCCTTCCGACCGGCCTCTCGTCAAGGGAACCCTTGGCTGCCGTGACGTCGACCCGGTTCAGCGACGAGGCGATGTTCGCCACGGAGACGGCCAGAGAAGGGGGCTGCGGGGGCTCCGCAGCGGTTGGCTGCCGGAACCTGCGCGATCCTACAGGTGCCGGACTTTCTCCAGGGCGGCTTGAGTGACCTTGCCGCCCATGTCGAGCGGCCGATTTCGAGCCCTACGGCGAAGAGCGGCTCGACCCGCCGATTCTGAAGTTCGGCCCCGCGGTTTACGACTACTACACCCGGGGCCAACTCTCGGACGCCTACTGGCAGAAGGCGGAGCAGGCCCGGAATGCCGCTCTCGGCATCTACGGCTGCACTGTCCCGGCAGCAGTGGTCATGCGTCAGCTGGGCACCGGACTCGGAATCCGTGCGCGCCGCGCGACGATCCGGGGGCTCCACCCAGGCCGGGACAGGCAGCAGCGGACGGACCACCGCCCATTCCGCATCACTCATGTCGGAGTCGTAGTACCTTGCACGGTCTGGGTGATCGGCGGCATTACCGAACCGGTGAGCGAGACATTCACAACCCGGTGCACCGGAAGTAGACACGGCAGGTACGGACACGACACAGTCGCACATCAGGGCCTTTTGTGCTCGGTTGACTTCGACTATCGCCGAGATGTTCAAGAGGCCCTTCCGCTACGCTCCGGCATCCGTTGATCACCTGAAGGAGAACTGCCGGGACGGCAGTTCGGCCGGACCTCGCGCCATCTGGGAATACCTTCTGAGACCGCGTCAGCCGCCTATGTCGTAGCAGGCCCGTGCCCGGGTGAAACGGCCAGCGGCCAGGTCGTCCCGGCGAATCACCCAGTGGACCCTGCCCAGAAGATCACCGTCGTCCGCCCCGATCTCCGCGAGCAGCACCCAGTCGTCCGGGCCGTGGTCGTAGTCCGTGACGGGATCGTTGTTCCAGACCCAGGGGTAGCCGCCTATCTGCACCGAACCGCCCGTCTGTACATCGTCGGAGGTTTCCCACCACACCTCGCCCAGCTCCTCACCGTGCGGGAACTCCTCGGTGTAGTCGCCGTGGTTGGGCAGCGAGGGATCGATCGCCAGATAGAGATCACGGGCCGAGTGGACCTGCGGCGGCCACTCATCGCCCGGACCGCGTCTGGAGACTGGCCTGCCAGCCGGAACATAGACGAGCCGGGACCAGTCGGGTCGTGTCCACGGGGTAGATTCAGATGTGTCCGCGAAGAAGAGCAGCGTGCCGTCCCTCGGCAACGGGAGGTCCGTCGCGCCCGGTGGGATGGCCGCGAGGTCGACCGAGGCGAGGAACGGCAAGTCCGGCACGGACTCGTCCTCGGGCATCGGCGGCAGCCCGCCGAGCTGTCCGACCACCGGGCCGTCGGCCGGCTCCCCTGCGCCCAGCATCGCGCACGGACGGACTGTTGTATCGAGCCACCGCTCGACCTCGTCCTGGGGTATGCCCTGGTCGCGGGCCAGGTCGCGGAACGGATCCATCGATCTCATATGCACAGAATATCCAGGGGCGATCATGGTCCGCCTACCAGGCGGCCGCACCGATCAATCCGAGTGGTCTCCGTTGCCACCCAGGTGCGCAACCATGCGCCACAGATGTGGCCGGCAAGACAGTCACACGTCGGTGCACCGGAAGTGGACGAGGAAGGTGCGGAGCGACACAGCGGGATATCAGGGCCTCTTATCCTCGGCCGCCTTGACATCACCGAGATGTTCAAGAGGCCCTGATGCTATGCACGGCCGAGCCCCGATCGCCCGAACGAGACATGCTTGGAAGACAGTTCGAGCAAGCCCCCCTTGCCTTCCGGTTTGGGAATGGCTTCTCAGCCTTGCCCCGCAGAAACAGCAGGGAGCGTGTGGAAGCGCAGGCCCCGTACCAGCTCTTTCTCACCGGGATCCAGCCAGTTGTCCAGCGGCAGTTCCAGGCGGGTGGCGAGCGCATCAAGTCCGCTGTAATCATGGTCGAGCTCAGCCGAACCCAACGCCTCGACCGCATTCTCGACCTCCGGGTACGGAATGGGCAGGGCGCCCCACCGAGGCCTGCTGCTGCCGTTGAAGCCGCCCCGAAACCCGTCGTACCAGATCCGATCAACGGCATCGACATACAGGGCCGGCAGTTCAACCGGCTGGCTCGTCGAAGCCGCGGCATCGACGTACCCGTCGCGGTCGAGCTTGACCGAGGCGTACCAACGGTTCGGCCGAACGTGGATTCTCCGGCAACGCCAGTCGTTGGGTGAGCATCAAGAGAGATGGTTCACCTGCTCATCGGTTTCCCCGATCCGTCGTTTCTCCCGGTCCCGCATCACGGCTGCTACCCGTCCACGAGCTGCGAGACAGGGCGACGCTCACGCACCTGGCGCCCAACGGAGCCCACGCAGCCCCGTCCCCGATCCCCAACAGGAACGTGCGCTCTCCGGCCACGGGGCACATCCCAAGCGCCGCCCTCGCACCCCGCCGACAACTCTCTGGCGAAGACAAGGCGAAGGCGAGCTGTGCCATGCCGAAGCACAGGTTCTGCACCAGCACCTGCGCCGGAAGCATCGGCAGGAACGGCCGCATCAGCCCCGCCGCCAGCATCGCGATGACATTGCCCAGGTTTGAGGAGAGCGTGATGCGCAGATACGTCGTGATGTTCCCGCTGGAGTGCCGCCCCGCGCTGATCGCGTTGCCGATCGCCGCGAGGCTCTTCTCGACCAGCACCACATCCGCGGTCTCCCGTGCTACGTCGACCGCGTCGCGCGGGCAGACGGCGGCCTCCGCGGCGTGCATCGCGGGCAGGTGGTTACGCCGTCGCCGAGGAAGCCGGTGGTGTGCCCGGCACTGCGCAGCGCGGAGACGACGTGCGCCTTGTGCTCAGGAGTGCACCGGGCGAAAACCATGGCGCGATCAGCGGCCTCGGCGACCTCCGCGTCCGTCAGCGCGTCGAGCCGCTCCGTCGGCACGACCTTGTGCGGATCGAGACCCAGGTCCCGGTCGGCACGCGTCACGTTCCCCGGATCGCCGCCGGTCAGTACCTTGACGGCGCCCCCCGGCGCCGCAGCGCGACGAACCCGAGGAATATCAGCCCCCGTGCGTCGGACGGGGTGTACCCGCGCGGCCGGGCGGACCGGTCGGTCCGTGCCACGGCGAGCAGCCGCAGACCGCTCGCGGCATCCGCCGCGGCGAGGGCACTGAGCCGGATCCGCCCGGAGTCCTCCAGCGTGCGCCGTTCGAGCACCGCCACGACCGACCCCTTGGTCACGAGGGTGTGCACGCCCAGCCCGCCGGGAGGGCGGACGACGGCGGTGGCGAGGCGGCGTACCGGATCGAAAGGCAGCGCGGCGACGCCCGCGTACGCGGACCAGGCGTCGTCCCGCCCCTCGGCAGCGTCCAGCACCGCCTCGTCGAGAGCGTCGGGCACGGGCAGATCGGCGAGCTGCGGGGTCCACAGCGCGTTGACCGCGGCCCAGTGCGGCACCTCGGGGGCTTCCCGGCCCGACACGTCCCGCGCGTGCTCGACGACCGGGCGGTCCTGGGCGGGCGTTCCGGTCTTGTCCACGCACAGCACATCGACGGCGCGGAGATCGTGCAGTGCGGGCAGCGTTTTACGATGCCCCGGTGATCCCTGGCGAGCAGCGAAGCACCCCTGGCCAGCGCCGCTGTGACGATCACGGGCAGCATCTCCGGCGTCAGCCCCACAGCCACCGCGACGGCGAACGGCAACGTCTCCAGGCCCCGGCCGCGCAGCGCCGCGTTGGCCATGAGGACCAGCGGCGGGGCGAGCAGCATGAAGCGGATCAGCGTCCATGAGATCCCGTGCACCGACCGGTCGAAGGCACTGGCCTCGCGGCGGCGGGCCGAACCGTCGTACGCGGCGGCGAACCAGGTGTCCGCACCCGTCGCCGACACGATCGTGGTAGCGCTTCCGGATGCCGCACTGCTGCCCTGGAAGCACAGTTCCGGCCGGGCGAACAGCCCCTCCGGGCGGTCATGCGTGGCTTCGGCGGCGCGCGGCCGCGAATGGCGTGTCGACGGGATGCCTGGCGGCCGGAATCGATTCACCGGTGAGCGCCGACTGGTGAACCGTCAGTCCGCTAGCAACCGCAGCTGCCGCACATCAGCGGGTACGAGGTCCCCGGCGGCATGCCGGGTCACATCGCCCGGGACCAGCTCCGCGACCGGCAGTTCGCGGGCCTGTGGCGCGGCGTCCGGGCCGGTCCGGCGTAGCACGGTCGGGGTGGTCGCCACCAGTGCCCGCAGCGCCGCCGTCGACCGGTCGGCCCGGTGCTCTTCCGCCGAGCGCAACAGGCAGCTGACAACCACGAGGGCCAGTGTCGCGCATGTCGTGCCCCATGAGGCCACCGCCGCCGAGACAAGGCCCAGGCACAGCAGCACCGAGGTGAAGGGGGCACGCAGGCTCCGCGCGAAGCGCCGGGGCCAGGAGACCGGACGTCAGGCGGGCAGGACGTTCTCGTCGCAGCGCGCGAGCCGGTCACCGGCCTGCTCTTCCAGCAGCCCGCGCGGCCCGCTGTCCAGCGAGCGCAGAACCTGGAGAGCAGTGGGTGCGGCTCGCGTCGTTGCTTCCGGCCGGTCAGCCGCGGCGCCCACGTCGGCCTGCGCACCTGACAGCGGCAGGACGACGGCGGACGGTGCGTCGGGGTCGGTGCTGCCGGGGCCTGCGGCGGTACTGCTCTCAGGCACCGAGCCCACGGAGCCGCGAGGGCTGCGTGGGGGCGTGCCCGGCGCGCTCGGCGAGCTGGCCGACCATCAGCCGGACGACGGTCACCACATCGGGGTCGTCGACCAGATACACCTGACGGCGGCCCTCGCGCCGGGACCTGACGAGACCTGCCAGTTTCAGTTTGGTCAGGTGCTGGCTCACCGACGGGAGTGTGCCGCCCACCCGGTCCGCGAGACCGGTCACATCGCTCTCGCCCTGGGCCAGCGCCCAGACGATGTGCAGCCGTGCGGGCGTCGCCAGCAGGCCGAAGGCCGCGGCGGCTTCCGCCAGCACCTCCGCGGGCGGATCCTGGAAACCGCCGTCGGCAGCCGTCGACACTCTTCGTTCTCCCTGTACACGTCCGCGTGGCCTGGTCGATCGAGTCATCCGAGCCCGAAGCGTCCAGTGTAGGCGTCGGACCAAGCCACATGAGAGAGGAGTGCTTGCCCCTGCGTGACCGGTGCGCAAGGCTTGTACCAACGGGGCACGGGGAACGTATGAGCGGGGAGGAGCGAGGAAATGGCGCTGGACAGGGGACTCGACTGGCTCCTTGACGATCTCACGAGCCGGGTCGAGTACATACGGCACGGGCTGGTGCTGTCGAACGACGGACTTGTCACAGGGGCGAGTGCGGGTCTGGCCCGCGAGGATGCCGAGCATCTGGCCGCCGTCTCGTCCGGTCTGTACAGCCTGGCGCGGGGAGCGGGACGCCACTTCCGGGCGGGAAAGCCCCGCCAGACCATGGTGGAGTTCGACGACGCGATGCTTTTTGTGACGGCGGCGGGTGACGGCAGCTGTCTGTGCGTGCTGAGCGACGCCGAGGCCGACGTCGGCCAGGTCGCGTACGAGATGACGCTGCTCGTCAACAGGGTCGGCGAGCATCTGGGCGTGGCCGCCCGCCAGTCAGCGGACGAGGAAGCCGACCGCGCCTGACCGGTCCGGGCGGATTCCGGCCGGTCACAGGACGCGGGCCGGGGCGCGGTTCGAGGTTCGAGGTTCGAGGTCGAGGTTCGAGGTCGAGGGAGCTTATCCACAGGCTGGGCGGGCGGACTTCTTTACGGGATACGGTGCTCACAGAGAGTAATCGATCCTCAGGGGGACGTCATGACTGTTGTCGACGACGCGCGCACGGAGACCGCCGGTACGAGGAGGAGCGGAAGGGGGACAGGCGGCGCGGACGCCGAAGGCGCGATGGCCGTCGGCACCGCGGCCCGGGAACTCCAGCTGAAGCGTGGCGAATTCGTGATCGCCGTACATCTGGGCCTGATTGGCCTGACGAGGCCGCAGCACGGAGGACGGCCCCGGGTCGGCTACGGCGAGGTTGAACGGCTCCGGTCGCAGGAGGGTTTCCCGGACGCGCTGCGGGCCAGGGTGCGCACGGTGGGCACGGCGCAGGGGGCCAGGCAGCTCGGGATCAGCCCGGACCGGTTCACCAGGCTCGCCCGTGCGGGATGCTTCACACCCATTGCCTTCTACCTCAACCGGTACCGGGCAATTGTCTGGCTCTATCTCGCCGATGAGATCGCGGACTTCGCTGATCGGGAGCCACGGCTTCTGGCGGGCAGGAGCCCGGCCTGGCTGCTCGGCCGGCTCGCGGACGGAGCCGACTGCCGGGCGCGCAACTGGCGTTCACGCAGGGTCGAGCGCCTGTACAGCCTGACGGAGGACCCGTGGGCCCGCGCGGCCGTGCTCGCGGAGACCCTGGATCCGGTGCAACTGGCGGAAGTGGTCGACGATCCGTACGAGCGGGCCTACCTCGCCAGGATCATGCCCGAGCCCGCTCTGGGGCCGTCCGGGCCGCCGTGGGCGCGCGAGACCATGGCGCACCTCATGCGGGCCGACGAGCCGGACGAGATGCTGTGGCGGCGGGTGACCCTGCTCATGGAGTTGGACAACGCGCGGGACGCCCGACCGGCTCCGCGTCCGGACGGTGCGTGGCGCGAGCCCACCCACACGGGCCCGCGAGCCGGGAGTACATCCGGACAGGACGATCCGGCCGATGCCGATGCCGATACCGCTTCCAGCGCCGATGTCTCCTCCGGACCGGCTCCACATCAGGAAGCGGGGCGGAGCGCGGCGGGCGTGGCGGAGCCACCGGTCGGACTGCTCGCACGGATCGGCCTGCGCAGGCGCGTGCACAGGGCGCCCGATCGCCGGAGTACGAGGCCCCGGCGTGCGCCGATGGGTGGGTGACGCTACGGTGGCCGCCGTCCACGACCGCAGGGCGCGCAAAGAATTCGCGTGGGGAGGATGGCCACGGCATTCTGGCTCGCATGATGATCAGGGAAGCCACCACCGAGGACTGGCCCGCCATCTGGCCGTTCTTCCACGAAATCGTCGCCGCGGGCGAGACCTTCACCTACCCACTTGGTCTCGGGCGGGAGGAGGCTCGTTCCTGGTGGCTTCTCCAGGCTCCCCAGCGGACGGTGGTCGCGGTCGACGAGGAGGGAACGGTTCTCGGTACGGCCAAGATGAACAACAACCACATGGGCAACGGCGCGCACATCGCCAGCGCCAGCTACATGGTCGACCCCGCGCACGCGGGACAGGGCGTCGGGCGGGCCCTGTGCGAGTACACCCTGGAGTGGGCGCGCGCGGCAGGGTTCCGGGCGATGCAGTTCAATGCCGTCGTCGAGACGAACACACACGCCGTCAGCCTCTACCGTTCGCTCGGTTTCGAGATTCTGGGGACGCTGCCGGAGGGGTTCAACCACCCGGAGCACGGGTTTGTCGGGCTGCACATCATGCACTGCCGTCTCTGATCCAGCCGTACGGACGGCAGCCCGGAGCGCACCGTGCCCGGTGCGGCTCAGGGCTGCCCGGCGGTCGGCGGGGGAGTCGGAGCATCGTCTGCGGGCCGCACCACGGGGCCGATCTCGCACCAGACCGCCTTGCCCTCGCCACGGGGCTCGATGCCCCAACGGGTGGCCACGGCGTCCAGCAGGAGCAGCCCCCGGCCCGATGTCGCGGTCTCACCCGGGCTGCGGCGCCTCGGCCAGGCACTGGAGCGGTCCTGTACCGACAGCCGGACCCTGCGCACGGGCTCCGGCAGCACCTCCAGGGTCAGGACCGCGCCGCCTTCCGTGTGCAGCAGTACGTTCACCAGCAGCTCGCCGGTCACCAGCTCGGCGTCGTCGGCGAGCTCGCCCATGTCCCAGTCGGCCAGTGCCTGCCGCACGATGTTCCGGGCGTCGGACAGTCCCTCCGGGTCCGCCTGGTGGATGTACTGATGCAGGCGTGGCGCCCTGGGCGACCCCGGGTCAGGGCTGCGCCGGAGAACCAGGAGAGCCACATCGTCCCCCGAACCCCAGCGTTCCCAGAGCTGGTCCGAGAGGTGATCGGCCAGTGCCTCGGCGCCCGCCGGACCCACGCTCACCTCATGGATCAGTGCCCGCACCCCCGCGTCGATATCGGCCCCCGGTTCCTCCACCAGCCCATCGGTGTACAGCACGAGTGTCTCGCCCGGAACCAGGTCCAGCCGGGTCTCCGGATACTCCTCGTTCCCGAAGTCCGTCGAGATGCCCAGGGGCAGACCGCCCCGTACCTGCGGGCTGCCGACCCGGCCGTCCATGTGCCGGATCAGCGGTCCGAGATGTCCCGCCCGCACCACGCGGACGGTCCCCGACGCGAGATCGACCTGGGCGTAGGTGCACGTGGCGAAGCGGTCCGTGTCCAGTTCCGCGAGGAAGCGCGAGGCGCGGGCCAGCACCGTCGACGGAGGGTGCCCCTCACTCGCGTACGCGCGCAGCGCGATGCGCAACTGGCCCATGATGGCCGCCGCGTGCGTGTCATGGCCCTGCACGTCGCCGACCACGATCCCGAACCGCTTGTTGGGCAGGGCGATCACGTCGTACCAGTCGCCGCCGACCTGGCGTCCGCTCCAGGCGGCGTGGTAGCGCACCGCGATCTCGCCGCCCTCGATCTCCTGGATCCGCCGGGGCAGCATCGCCGACTGGAGACCGGTGGCGAATTCGCGTTCCTCGTCGAAGAGCTTCGCCCGCTGCAAGGACTGCGCGACGATGGCGGCCAGCCCCAGACAGAGGTTGCGTTCGTCCGCGTTGAACGTGGTGTCGTCCCGGTAGAAGAGAGCAAGGGTGCCCAGGGGGCGGGCCTGGGCTACGAGCGGCAGATAGGCGGCTGCCCGGAATTCCAGCCGGTCGGTGTACGGGGCCAGCACGGGGTAGCGCTCCGTGAGTTCCGCGACGGAGGTCAGGAACCGCGGCCGGCCGTGGTGCACGGTGTCCGCCAGGGGGAACCGCGCATCCAGCCCGGCGTCCCCGATGCCGTCGATCGCCTCCATCGAATCGCCGCTCAGGGCGAGCACGCTCAGTGAGGTGTTCTCGACCAGGGCGAGCGAGAGGCCGTCCGCCCCGAGCCGGGTCAGCGCACCCGGGCCGGTGAGCACGGCGGTGACGTCGTCGACGGTCACCGCCCGCGACAACGCACTCGTTGTGCGTTCAACAATGCTGGTCTGCCGCTGACGGCGCTTCTCGAGGTCGAGCATGAAGGCCGAATGGGTGGCCTCCGCGGTGGCGTCCTGGACCACCCCGACGACCCGGTGCGCCCGGCCGTCGTCATGGCGCAGGATGCGTGCCTGGATATGGGTCCACTGGTTTCGGCCGCCCTCTACCGGTACCACGAAATGCACACTGTACGAACTGCGCCCACTGCGGATCGCATCGTCGATCTCCAGGTCGATACGGGTCCGCTCCGACTGTTCCAACAGGTCCAGAACCGTATCTGGCCGTGAATCGAAGGTCCTCGGGTCCAGTCCGAAGACGAGCAGCCCCGCGTCGTCCATATCGAGCGTCCCGGCCTCCACGTTCCACTCGAAGCTGCCGGTCCGGTTCATGGCAAGACGCTGCGCCGTCCCGATCTCACCGCTGTGCGCCTCCTCGAACAGCAGGCGCGATGGAACGGACGTGTTCGGTTGCTGGTCGTGATCGGTCATACCTGCTCCGGAAGTCGCCAGGCGGGGCTGCCGGACGGCGCGGCCCGAACCGGGTCACTCAATTGTCGAACCGGTTCCGGCGGGGTGCCACAGCGGGCACCGGGTGAATTTCTCCGGTCGACGACCGGACCGGGGCCGCGCGACCGGGCCCGCGCGACCCCTGCCGCCATGCCCCGCACCCTGCCGCGGAGAATGGCGACGGAAGATCGTCCGCGACCCGCGGTCGATATGGCACAGGGGCTGACCGGAGCGCAACCATGAACCACGAAGATCCTGTTCTGCTGCATACCGAGGGGCGTGTCCGGCACATCACCCTCAACCGTCCGCGTGCTCTGAACGCGCTCAACCACGACATGGTGGCCCGTCTCGACGCTGCGCTCGCCGACGCGGAGGCGGACGACACCGTCACCGCGGTCCTGATCGCCGGAGCGGGCGGACGTGGTCTCTGCGCCGGTGGCGACATCCGGTCGATCTACGAGGACGCCAGAGCCGGTGGCAGCGCGTCGGTGGACTTCTGGCGCGACGAGTACCGGCTCAACGCCCGCATCGCCCGCTTTCCCAAGCCGTACGTCGCGATCATGGACGGCATCGTGATGGGCGGCGGTGTCGGAGTCTCGGCCCACGGCGACGTCCGGATCGTCACCGAACGCTCGCGCATCGCGATGCCGGAGACCGGTATCGGCTTCGTCCCCGACGTGGGCGGCACCCGGCTGCTCGGTGCGGCACCCGGCGAACTCGGCGTTCATCTGGCGCTCACCGCGGACGCGGTCGGCGCGGCCGACGCGCTGCTGTGCGGGCTCGCCGATCACTTCGTCCCGTCCGAGCAGGTTGCCGCGCTCACCGCAGACCTCGCCGGATGCGATTCGGCGGCCGGGATCGAGGAGACGGTGCGCCGTCATGCCGCGCCCGCGCCGGACGGCGAGCTGGCCGCGCACCGCGAGTGGATCGACGCCTGCTACCGGGCGGACACCGTCGAGGAGATCGTCGGCCGACTGGACAGCAGCGGCGTCCCCGCCGCGAAGCAGGCCGCCGCGACCATCCTCGGCAAGTCGCCGACCGCGCTGAAGGTGACCCTCTCCGCAGTGCGCAGGGCACGCGGTCTCGGCAGCCTGGAGGCGGTGCTCGACCAGGAGTACCGGACATCGTGCGTCGCCTTCACCCGCCCCGACCTGGTGGAGGGGGTACGGGCCCAGATCGTCGACAAGGACCGCACACCGCACTGGAACCCGGCGACTCTCGCCGAGGTCACCGAGGCGGACGTGGCCTCCTTCTTCAGCCCGCTGGGCGACCGTGAACTCGGCCTCGCCGCCGTTCCCGCGACAGGCTGAGCCCGGCCCCGTCCGTGCTTCGCACACCGGGCTCAGAGCTCGTTCGGCCCGTCGACCACGCGGAACGGGACACCGAGGAGATCCGCCGTGGCCTTGAGATCCTTGGCGCGGTGGCCGGTGCACAGCGTCCAGTGGTGACCGACCCCGCTCGCGGCCCAGGCATCGGTCCACTCGCCGGGGTCGAAACCGAAGTCGACGCGTGAGGTGGTGTTGCCGATCTCCAGCAGCGGCCCCGGCACGACCGTGCCCTGCGAGGCGATGAAGGTGAGCGTGCCGTCGGCCTCCTGCCCGATGCCGAACGTGGTCACCGGCCCGTGCCTGACGTCGAACTCCACACTCACGCCCCAGCCCCGCTTCCCGTGGTACACACCGAGCCCCCGCAGCAGCGGGTCCTTGGCGCTGATGGCCAGGTGGGCGGGGCCGTCGTGCCCCATCTCGACCACCCGGTCGTGGAAGTTGAGGGCCTGGAGCTCGGTGAAGGAGCCACCGGCACCCAGGGTGTCGGCGATCAGCATGGCCAGGCTGGTGCGGAGCTCGTACTCACCGGCCATCGCGATGCCGCGCGCGGTAAGCAGCGAAGCGCCGAGGATCATCCCGGCGCCGAGCCGCTCGTGGACCTCCCCGTCGAGCCCGCGGTGGTAGTAGGCGAGGCTGTCGAGCCCGAAGTCCTCGACGAGCCGGTCCAGCCCGACCGAGACCCGCGCCGCCCAGGCGAGGTCGTTCTCGTCGACGGACGCGTCGAGCGTGAAGACCGTACGAGCGAACGCGGTGCGCTCCGCGGCCTCCCGGTCCGTCACGGCGGCGACCCGGACCCGTAGATCGTCGAACTCGAGGACTTCGACGTGCCCGCCGAACTGCGAGGAGATCAAGGTCATGTCGGTGGAGACATCGAGCATGCCGGGATACAGATGGCCCATCAGACCGTGCCGGCCGTGGCGCAGCACGCCGCGCACCTGAGCGGCGCGGATCCAGCGGCGGATCCGGCTCCAGGCGTTCGCGTCGTGCAGATGGCCCGAGACCGAGCGGAAGGGAATTCCGGCGCGCCGGAACACATTGGCGACCTCTGGCAGCGGGCACTGCCCGCAGTACGCCAGCCAGGTGCCCGTGTCGGTGCCCGGGTGGTCCATGGCCTCGGTCGGCTGGAGGTCGATGACCAGCACCGGGGCATGGGTGCGCTGGGCGATCGGCAGCACCATCGAGGCGGTCAGATACGTCGTCAGAAACGTCACGACGATGTCGCAGTCGGCTGCCCGCAGCCGTTCCGCGGCCTTCTGGGACTCCGGCGGACCGGAGACGAACCCGGCGTCGACGACATCGCAGCCCATCGTCTCGAACTGCCCGGTGACGAAGCGGGCCGACTCCCGCAGCCGGTCGAGCAGCCCCGGGAACTGCGGCCAGTACGCACCGAGCCCGCCGGACACCAGACCGATACGGGTACGACGGCGCGCGGTGCGGGCGGGCCCGGTGCCGGGCCCGGCGGGCGAGAGACCAGTCATGACGTTCCTTCCTTCGCTTCCGCCGACGGACCCAACCGCCGGAGCACATCCCGTCCCGGCCGGGCCGGGGCCAACAGGTTCAGGACCGCCGCAGCCGTGCTGCCGCCCTGTCCCAGGACCGCTCGTTCCCCTGCGGGGTGTAGTGGCGCAACTCCTGAGTCCGTGCCACCAGTTGCCGCATGCTCGTCAGGCCGCCGACCAGGCCGCGGGCACGGGCCTGCGCCAGGATGTTGCCGAGCGCGGTCGCCTCGGCCGGACCGGCGGTGACGGGCAGCCCCGAGGCATCCGCGGTCCACTGACACAGCAGCTCGTTGCGTGAGCCACCGCCCACGATGTGGATCCGGGTCACCTCCCGGCCGGCGAGTCCGGCCGCCTCGCGCAGCGTCCTGCGATGAGCCAGCGCCAGACTCTCCAGTACACACCGGACATAGCCCCCGGGACCGTCGGGCGGTGCCTGCCCTGAGGCCGCGAGCCGGTCGTCGATGCACGACACCATGTCGTCCGGCGCGAGGAACGCCTCGTCGTCGGGGTCGATCAGAGCCGCGAACGGCCGGGCGCGGGCCGCGGCGGTGAGCAGTTCACCCAGGCCCGGTGCCCCGCCTCGCCGCTCCCAGGAACGGCGGCACTCCTCCAGCAGCCACAACCCCATGATGTTGCGCAAGTAACGCACGGTGCCGTCGACGCCGCGCTCGTTGGTGAAGTTGGCCGTGCGGGACGCCTCCGTCAGCACCGGGTCCGAAAGCTCCAGTCCCGCCAGCGACCACGTCCCGCAGGACACATAGGCGAAACCGGGCCCCGTCGCGGGCACCGCGGCCACCGCCGACGCCGTGTCGTGCGAGGCGACGGCCGTCACCGGTGTACCGGCGGGCAGGCCCGTGTACGCGGCGACGTGCGGCAGCAGCGTTCCCGCTGGATCTCCCGGCTCACGCAACGGGGGAAACCAGGAACGCTCCAGACCCAGATGACCGATCAGGGCTTCTGACCAGTCACCGGCTGACGCGTCGAACAGACCGGTCGTCGACGCGTTGGTGATCTCGGCGCCCACCGAACCGGTCAGCCAGTACGTCAGCAGGTCGGGGATCATCAGCATCGTCCGCGCCGTACTCCACTGCGCGCCCGCACGATGGGCGGCGAGCTGGAACACGGTGTTGAACGCCAGATGCTGCACACCGCTCACCTCGTAGAGCTGCCGCGCGCCGCACACCGCGAGCACCCGCTCGACCGCCCCCGGGCTGCGGCCGTCCCGGTAGTGGAATGGCAGGCCGAGCAGAGCCCCGTCCGCGTCCAGCAGCCCGTAGTCGACGGCCCACGAGTCGATGCCGACCGATGCCACCGCTCCACGGCGCGCGGCGGTCCGCAGGCCGTCCAGCATCTCCCGGTAGAGCCCCAGCACGTCCCACCGCAGCCCGTCCGGCAACCGGACCGGCACATTGGCGAACCGGTGCGCCTCGGTCAGCGTCAGCCGCTCCGGCCCGACCAGGCCCGTGATCACCCGGCCGCTGGTGGCACCCAGATCCACGGCGGCGAACACCGCGTCGTGGTGTGGCGTCACAGGCATCGGCATCCCGTCCGGTCACCGAAGGAAGGCCGCGGCCACACCGGCGTCGACCGGTACGTGCAGCCCGGTCGTGTGCGTCAGCTCCCCGCCGGTCAGCGCGAACACCGCATTGGCCACGTGCTCCGGCAGTACTTCGCGCTTGAGCAGGGTCCGCTGGGCGTAGAACTCGCCGAGCTTCTCCTCCTCGATGCCGTACGTCGCCGCCCGCTGCGCGCCCCAGCCACCCGCGAAGATCCCCGAGCCGCGCACCACCCCGTCCGGATTGACGCCGTTGACCCGGATCCCGTGCTCGCCCAGCTCCGCGGCCAGCAGCCGCACCTGATGGGCCTGGTCGGCCTTGGTGGCCGAGTACGCGATGTTGTTCGGACCCGCGAACACCGAGTTCTTCGACGTGATGTAGACGATGTCACCGCCGAGTTTCTGCGCACGCATCACCCGCGCGGCCTCCCGCGAGACCAGGAACGACCCGCGCGCCATGATCGCGTGCTGGCGGTCCCAGTCCTGGGCCGTGGTCTCCAGCAGCGGCTTCGAGACGGAGATCCCGGCGTTGTTCACCACGAGGTCCACCCCGCCGAACGCCAGCACCGCGGCGCGGAACGCCGCCGAGATCTGTTCCTCACGGGTCACGTCGACCGTCACGGCGACCGCTGTGTCCGGCCCGCCGATCTCCCGCGCCACCGAGGCGGCCCGCTCCGCGTCGATGTCGGCGACGACGACACACGCTCCCTCCGCGGCCAGCCGGTGCGCGATGGCCCTGCCGATGCCGGACCCGGCCCCGGTGACCAGCGCCACCCGGGTGGCCAGCGGCTTCGCCCTCGGCATCCGGCGCAGCTTCGCCTCCTCCAGCTCCCAGTACTCGATCCGGAACTTCTCCGCCTCCTCGATCGGCGTGTAGGAGGAGACGGCCTCGGCGCCGCGCATCACGTTGACCGCGTTGAGATAGAACTCCCCGGCGACCCGGGCCGTCTGCTTGTCCTTGCCGAAGGAGAACATGCCCACCCCCGGCACGAGCACGATCGCCGGGTCCGCGCCACGCATCGCCGGGGAGCCGGGCACGGCATGA
This sequence comes from Streptomyces sp. NPDC058195, assembly GCF_042883525.1. Lineage (NCBI taxonomy): Bacteria > Bacillati > Actinomycetota > Actinomycetes > Kitasatosporales > Streptomycetaceae > Streptomyces > Streptomyces sp. NPDC058195. Next base: position 86,650 of record NZ_JBHVVM010000028.1, on the reverse strand, counting down.
CGTTCGTAGTACGCGCGGTACGCCTGCCGGTACTCCCCGTGCAGCTCCGCGAGCCGGGCCGCCGCCTCCTCCAGCGGGGCGTCCGCCGGAAGGTCGAGGACCAGCGGGCTGATCTTCGTACGGAGGAAGTGGTCCGGGCACGACGTGCCGAGCGCGGCGAGGCGGGGATGCCCGGCACGGGACAGGAAGTCCAGCACCGGCTCCGCATCGGTGAAGTGTCCGACCTGGGGGCGGTCGGTGGAGGCCAGCCCGCGGATCAGCGGGGCGAGCGCGGCCGCACGCTCCCGGCGGCGTTCCTCGGGCAGGGGCTCCCGGCCCGCCCATACGGGGCCGAAGGGCTCGGCCCTGCCCCGTTGCCGGAGGAAGGCCTCGGCGGTCCGGATCATCCACAGGGCGTTGTGCTCGCACTCCTCCGACGTCCCGCCCCAGGCCGTGATGCCGTGGCCACCGAGGATCACTCCGACGGCCCGCGGGTTGGCCGCCTGGACCGCGGCGATGTCCAGCCCGAGCTGGAACCCCGGTCGGCGCCAGCCCACCCAGGCCACCCGGTCGCCGAAGCACTCAGCGGTGAGCCGCTCGCCGTCCGCCGCGCAGGCCAGCGCGATTCCCGAGTCCGGGTGCAGATGGTCGACGTGGGGCGCTTCCACCAGGGCGTGCATCGCCGTGTCGATGGACGGCGCCGCGCCCCCTGCGCCGTGCAGGCAGTAGTCGAAGGCCGACACCATCTCGTCCTCGCGTTCCATCCCCGGATACACGTCCCTGAGCGCGCGCACCCGGTCCAGCCGCAGCACCGCGAGTCCGGCTTCGGTGAGCGTGCCGAGGTCCCCGCCGGAACCCTTGACCCACAGCAGTTCCGTCCCGCCGCCCGTGACGGGGTCGATGCCGGAGGCCTTGACCGATGTGTTGCCACCGGCGTAGTTGGTGTTCCGGGGGTCGGAGCCGAGCCGGTGGGCGCGTGCCAGGAGCGCGGCGACTTCGCTGTGTGTCGCGGAGGCCATGTGATTCCTTCGTGGTCGGAGGTCCGTCCGAACCGGCCGGTGAGGGGCGGGCGGGAGAGGGAGCCGGCAGGGGAGGGGTGCCCGGTCGGGCGGTCAGCCCGGCTCAGGCGCCCCAGCCGGCCTGCTCGCCGCCGGTCCTGGCCGTCGCGATCCGCTCCTGGTTGCCCGAGGCCAGGTAAGCGGCGAACGGATCCTCGGCCAGGTCCATTTCCCCACGCACCTGCGCGAGCAGCGGACGCACATCGGTGTTGTACGCGTCCATCAGGACCCCGTTCGCCGCCAGTACGTCGCCGGAGCGCTGCGCATCGCCCAGCGCCGCCCTGTCGACCAGCAGCGCCTTGGCGGTCGCCTCCTGCACATTGGCGACCGAACGGATGACGGCGGGGATCTTCGCCTCGATGTTGTGACACTGGTCGAGCATGAAGTTGACGTTCGTCCCCGGTTCCAGCCCGCCGTTGCCGATCACCTCGTGCATGATGCGGAACAGCTGGAACGGGTCCGCCGCCCCGGCCATCAGATCGTCGTCCGCGTAGAACCGGGAGTTGAAGTCGAAGGCGCCCAGCTTCCCGGCGCGCAGCAGGAACGCCACGATGAACTCGATGTTGGTGCCGGGTGCGTGATGGCCCGTGTCGACCACCACCTGGGCCTGAGGGCCGAGGTTCAGGCAGTGCGCGTACGCCGTACCCCAGTCCGGCACGTCCATCGTGTAGAAAGCGGGCTCGAACAGCTTGTACTCCAGCAGCATCCGCTGATCGTCGGCGAGCCGCCCGTACACCTCGGCCAGTGCCTCGGCCAGCCGGTCCTGGCGTGCCGCGATGTCGTCCTGGCCGGGGTAGTTCGTGCCGTCGGAGAACCAGAGCTTGAGGTCGGGCGAGCCGGTCTCATCCATGATGTCGACGCATTCGAGCAGATGGCCTATGGCCTTGCGGCGCACCTTCGGGTCCGGGTGGGTGACCGAGCCGAGCTTGTAGTCGTCGTCCTGGAACACGTTCGAGTTGATCGCCCCGATCCGCAGGCCGAGTCCCTTGGCGTGCCGGTTCAGTGCGGCATAGTCGTCGACCTTGTCCCACGGAATGTGCAACGACACCTTCGGCGCCACGCCCGTGAACGCGTGGACCTGCGCCGCGTCCTCCATCTTCTCGAACGGGTCTCGCGGGACACCCGGCTGCGCGAACACCTTGAACCGCGTTCCGGAATTCCCGTACCCCCACGACGGGGTTTCGATGACCTGGGACTTCAGAGCTGCCTTGACGGCCGAAACATCAGACATGAACACCTCGTGGGTGGAGTCGCCCGGTGAGAGGAGACCGCGCGCGGATGTATGAATCGTTTCACTCGGGACGTACGCTAGGTTTGCCCTGAAGGGCCAGTCAAGAACCCGGTCGGGTCCTCCCGTACGAATGAATCAGTGGCTGTTCCCCCGTCAGGCAGCCGTCTTGAATCAATTCACCGGCGAACACGGAAGGTAAGGCCGCGATACCCCGTGCGGGTTCGTGGTGCCTCGCAGCCCTGGCCGTACGCGCTCAGCGCGCGCCGCCCGGCATGCCCGGCCGCAGTGAGCTCACGAGGTCGAAGAGCCGGGATTCGTTGCCGGACAGCCCCGCCCGTCGCAGCGCTCCGTCGGCCTCGGCGATCGGAGAGGCGAGCAACGGTACGTACAGGGGGCCGTCGTCCGGATCGGCGAGCGCCGCACGGGTGGCCTCCAGCAGCCGGACGTACGCCTGGGCCGCGGCGATTTCGTCATTGCGCATCTCAGCATCTCCCGGTCAGAGGTGTCGGACCCACCAGCATCCCCCATGGCTCCGACAACGCTCCGACGGCGACGCGGAGCGCCGACTACCCGTCATCCGGCCCTCGCACACCGGCTGGAGGCTCGACCTCCAGGAATCTTCGACGACGCGCGCCGCGGTACACCAGCACCGTCCACCCCAACGGCCGCAGCACCGACGCACACCGCTCCAGCCCGGCCCCCTCCTCGTGGGCGGCGCCGCTGCCCGGCGGACCGAGCCACTCCACACGTACGCCACCGGCGGCCTCACCCGGCCGCAAGCGGTACCCCGTCGCCGTGCGCAGCCCCGAAGTGTCCACGGCCGACGCGGGCAGGCCCGCCGCTTCCAGTGCGAGGGCGACCGCCCGGACCGGCCTGCTCGTCTCCCACCGCGCGGGGACGCTCTCGGGAGCGGCGTGTCCGGCGTTCGTCAGACGACGGATCTGCAGCATTCCCTCGAACGCCGTCCGCACGGACGCGTCCCGCTTCCCGCCCGCCTCCGGTGCCGGACCGTCCCCGGTCGCCGGCTCGAAGCCGGAACCCTGCTCGGTGCCCATCAGCCTCCCCCTTCACCCGTGCCGTACTCCTGCCAGTGTGCGCCGGGCCACTGACAACGGCGTCGGTCACCGGATCAGACTGGCCGGACGCCTCTCGAAGCGCGCTGCGAAGTGTCTCCCGGAGCGCCTCCCGGAGCGCTGAGGACCTTGCCCGGATTGAGGATGCCGTGCGGGTCCAGCGCGGACTTCACCGCGTGATGCATGTCCAGCACCGCGGAACCCAGTTCCTTGTTCATGCCGCGCATCTTCAGCAGCCCCACCCCGTGCTCGCCCGTCACCGTGCCGCCCAGTGCGATCGCGTCGTCGAGGATGTCCTCGAAGGCCGACTGGGCGCGGGACCGTGCCGCCTCGTCGCCCGGCGCGGTGATGATGAGCGGATGCAGGTTCCCGTCCCCGGCATGGGCGATGTTGGCCACCAGGATGTCGTGCCGGGCCGCCGTCCGCTCGATGCGGGCGAGCATCTCCGGCACCGCTGCCCGGGGCACACAGACGTCCTCCGTCAGCACCGGGCCGAGCCGCTCCAGTGCCGGATAGGCCAGCCGCCGCGCCTGGAAGAGCGCGTCCGCCTCCTGCTGGTCCGTGGAGACCGCGGCCCAGGTGGCGCCCGCCCGCTCGAAGCACTCCCGGACGGCCTCGGCCTCGGCGTCGCCCGCCGCGCCGGGCGTGTCGACCCGGCCCAGGAGCACTACGTCCGCGTCGGCGGAGAGCCCCATCCTCTTCCAGGCGTCGACGGCGGCCAGGCAGTGGCGGTCGACCAGTTCGAGTGCCGAGGGGATCACCCCCGAAGCGGTCACGGCACTCACCGCCTCACCGGCGGCGACCACCGAGGAGAAGTACCCGGCCACGGTCCGCTCCTGCGGCCGCGACGGACGCAGCCGCACCGTGATCTCCGTGATCACGCCCAGGGTTCCCTCGGAGCCGACCATCAGCCCGGCCAGGTCGTAGCCCGCCACGCCCTTCGCCGTGCGTCGGCCGAGCGAGACGAGGTCGCCGAGCCCGTTGACCACGTCCATTCCGAGGACGTAGTCCCGCGTCACGCCGTACTTGACGCAGCACATGCCCCCGGCGTTCGTCGCGACGTTCCCGCCGATCGTCGACCATGGAGAACTCGCCGGGTCCGGCGGATACCAGAGCCCGTGCTCCGCGGCGGCCGCCCTCAGGTCGTCGTTGACCACCCCGGGCTGTACCACGGCCAACGGCTCCGCCGCGTCGATCCGCACGATGCGGTTCATGTCCTCGAAGGACAGGACGACGGCCCCGTCCACGGCGTTCGCCCCGCCCGACAGGCCGGTGCCCGCACCCCGTGGAACCAGCGGGATGCGATGGGCCAGACAGTGCCGGACCACTGCTTGTACCTCTTCGGCGGACTGCGGACGCACCACCGCCAGAGGCATGCCGTACGGGGCCCACTCGGCCTCGTCGTGCTGGTACCCGGCGAGAGCGGCCGGGTCGGTCAGTACCCGCTGGGCGGGGATGTCGTCGACGGCTGCGTTCGTCACGTCCGTGGCCACCTCCAAGAAAGTTGTACTAGCCACCAGTATTGCGCGCGGTTGCCGGTCCCGGCCGGGAGGCCCGAGCCGGCCGATCATGAAATGACGGCGAACGGGTGACGGCTCCCGGTAGGGTCGGCCGTCCGACCGCCCCGTATCCGAAGGATCCACCCACCGTGCCCGACACCGTCCAAGGCCCCGGCACCGACCACGGCGACCGCGCCGCGCTGCGCGCCGACTGCGCGAACTGCTCCGGGCTGTGCTGTGTGGCACTGACCCTGACCCGGTCCGCGGACTTCGCGATCGACAAGGAAGCCGGACAGCCCTGCGGGAACCTCCAGGAGGACTTCCGCTGCGGCATCCACACCGGACTGCGGACCCAGGGCTTCTCCGGTTGCACCGTGTACGACTGTTTCGGGGCGGGCCAGAAGGTCTCCGGCGAGACCTTCGGCGGACGGGACTGGCGAGGCGACGCGGGGACCGCCCGGCAGATGTTCCAGGTGTTCCCGGTCATGCGGCAGCTCCACGAGCTGCTCTGGTACCTGACCGAGGCGCTGGCCCCGGCCCCGGCGAAGCCCCTGCACGGGGACGTCCGGCGCCTCCTCGACGAGACGCAACGCCTCACGCGGCTGCCAGCGGATGCCTACGCGGAGCTGGATGTGGCCGCCCACCGCGCGCGCGTGGCCGAACTGCTGCACCGGGTCAGCGCACTCGTACGGGCGACCGCGCCGCGCGGGAAGAAGCGCGACCGCCGGGGCGCCGACCTTATCGGAGCCAGGCTCAGGGGCGCCGATCTGCGCGGTGCCGACCTGCGCGGCGCCTATCTGATCGCGGCGGACCTGAGCGGCGCGGATCTGCGCCTGGCCGACCTGATAGGTGCCGACTTCCGGGACGCGGATGTGTCCGGCGCCGACCTCACCGATAGCCTCTTCCTCACCCAGGCCCAGCTCAACGCCGCCAGGGGCGACGCGGCGACGCGGCTTCCGCCCGCACTCGACCGCCCCGCGCACTGGGACCGGTGAACCCCGGCCGGCGTCCGGAACGCGGACCCCGGCGGACGAACCGGACCGTGCCGATGGGGCCGGTGAGCCGGGCACTGCGGACGTGTCCGGTTCGTTGCACAGTGCGGCGTACCCGGAACGCCGACGACGACCGGACCGAGGAGTCCCGCACATGCACAGCACCACCGACGGCAGCACAGGACCGAGCCGCACGGACGGGAGCCGTACCCGCCTCGTCGAGGACCTCATGGAGCGGTTCCCGCACGTGCCCCGGGAAGCCGTCATCAAGGAAGACCTGCTGCGCGGCGGCGTGGCGTTCGACGAGTCCGCGCTGAGCGACAACGAGAACGGCGACGTCAAGCCGAAGTCCTACTTCATCTTCTCCTTCGATCACGGCACCCTCCCCGAGCTGGGCGCCGCCGCGCTCCGCCGCCCGCCGGAGGAGATCGTCCTCACCGGCGGCCCCTACGACCTGCGCAGAACCGTCGTGTCGGTGCGGGTCAACCCGGCGTCCCCGTACCGGGTCGCGGCCGACGACGAGGGCGTGCTCGGGCTCTATCTCGACGGTCGGCGGATCTCCGACGTGGGCCTGCCGCCCATGCCGGACTACTACCGGCACACGCTGGAGAACGGCAAGTCCGTGATGGAGGTGGCGCCCACCATCCAGTGGGGGTATCTGGTCTACCTGACCGTCTTCCGGGTCTGCCAGTACTTCGGCGCGAAGGAGGAGTGCCAGTACTGCGACATCAACCACAACTGGCGCCAGCACAAGGCGGCCGGACGCCCCTACACCGGCGTGAAGCCGGTCGAGGAGGTCCTGGAGGCGCTCGCCATCATCGACACGTACGACACGGCGAAGACGTCCACCGCGTACACCCTCACGGGCGGGGCCATCACCTCCCACATCGGCGGGCGTGACGAGGCCGACTTCTACGGCCAGTACGCCAAGGCCATCGAGGAGCGGTTCCCGGGCCGCTGGATCGGCAAGGTCGTCGCCCAGGCCCTGCCCAAGGCCGATGTCCAGCGCTTCCACGACTACGGCGTGCAGATCTACCACCCCAACTACGAGGTGTGGGACCGGCGGCTGTTCGAGCTGTACTGCCCCGGCAAGGAGCGCTACGTGGGCCGCGACGAGTGGCACCGCCGCATCCTGGACTCCGCCGACGTCTTCGGCGCGCGCAACGTCATCCCCAACTTCGTGGCGGGTGTGGAGATGGCCGCGCCCTTCGGCTTCTCCTCGGTGGACGAAGCCATCGCGTCGACCACCGAGGGCCTGCGGTTCTTCATGTCGCACGGCATCACTCCCCGCTTCACCACCTGGTGTCCGGAGCCCACCACCCCGCTCGGGAAGACCAATCCGGACGGAGCGCCGCTCGAGTACCACATCCGTCTGCTGGAGTCCTACCGCGCCACGATGGAGGAGTTCGGGCTCAGCTCGCCCCCCGGATACGGCCCGTCCGGTCCCGGGCAAGCGGTCTTCTCCGTGAGCTCGTTCATGGACAGCCTTCCGGCCGCCACCACCACCGACGACGACCGGGCGTAGCACCGTCCAGCGAGGTGCACCGGGCCCGTCGGGGACGTATTCCGTCGGGCCCGCGCGTACCGGGTGCCGGGATCTGGTGAGGCCGGTCGCGTTCCGGACGAGGGAAAAACGGTTCGCCCGTTCATCCCGAGGATGGGAGCGGAAGTCTGCGGGCACGTAGAGGAGGAGAACGGAACCACAGATACCACGTGAAGGCGGTGCCCATGTTGCATGGCGTCGATGTCAGCTCCCATCAGTCGTCCTTCGACACGGACGGATTGGACTTCGTCTTCGTCAAGGCCACCGAGGGCCGCTCGTACGTCAATCCGCATCTCGCGGAGCAGGTGAAGCGCGCGAGGGACGCGCAATGCGTGGTCGGCTTCTACCACTTCCTCTGGCCCGGGGACATCAACGCCCAGGCCGACTACTTCGTGAGCAAGGCTTCGGAGAAGGCGGGGGATCTGCTCGCCGTGGACTGGGAGCAGAACGGTGAGGGAACCAGTCCCAGCAACGCCGAGAAGGACAGCTTCATCCGGGAGGTCAAGCGGCTGCGTCCGCACAACAAGGTGCTGCTGTACTGCAACCGCTCCTTCTGGCTGAACCACGACACCACGTCCTACGCGGGGGACGGCCTGTGGATCGCCGACTACGTGCCCCAGGGGAAACCCCGGATCGAGGCGTCCTGGCGCATCCACCAGTACACCGACCAGCCCCTCGACCGGGATGTCGCCGACTTCCCGTCCAGGGCCGCGCTGCTCGCCTGGGCCAAGGGATAGGCGCACCGGACGCGGCGGCCCGCACGGAGCGGCGCCGCTGTCCGCCGTCGGCACCGCGCACCCGGATCAGCAGGTGAAAATCCATGAGGGACGACGTCCTAGGATGGGGCCGATGAGCGAGACCCCGCCCAGCCTCCTGGGACTCACGACCTATCTGCTGGCCAGGACGGGGAGAACGGCACGGAGCATGCTCGCGGCACGGCTGGCCGAGCGCGATCTGCGTCTGTGGCACATGGCCGTGCTGTCGGCGCTCGCCGACTTCGGTCCCCATGCGCAGCGGGAGCTGGCCTCGCGGCTCAGGATCGACCGGAGTGACATCGTCAAGATCGTGGACGACCTCTCGGTGGCGGGCTTCGTCGACCGGGCCCGTGACACCGCCGACCGCCGCCGGGTCACCGTCACCACCACTCCGGCCGGTCGCACAGCGCTCGCCGAACTCCAGGCCGAGGCGCTGACCGCGCAGCAGGACCTGCTCGCCCCGCTGTCCGTGCCGGAACGGGCCCAGTTGGCATCGCTGTTGATGCGCGTCCATGCCCATGCGCAGGACGGTCCGCGGTAGGACCGCTCAGGTCGCTGACGGATTCCCCGGGGTGTGTGCGGCACACTTCTCGGATGACCACAGCCTCGGCTCAGCCGCCTCGCGACCGCGCGCTCGGGCGCGGAATCACCACCCTCATTCCGCAGGCCGCCGCGGCGACCCCCGTCACCCCGGCCGAGCAGGCGGCGGCCGTTCTCACGGCGATGCAGAGCGTCCCGGTACGCGTGGGGGTCCTCCAGGCGGCCGTGGTCCTCCTGGAGGAACGGGTACGCACGACGGACGACGAGGCCGAGCGCGCCGCGGCCGCGACGACGGTGGCCATGCTGCGCAGCGCGATCGGCCGGGCAGGCTGAACGGGGCCGGGCCCCGTCACACACCTCCCGTTCAGCTCAGCTCATCAAGGAGCTGGGCGCACGCCTCCGGGTGCTCGCGCCAGTAGCTCCAGTGTTCCTGAGGGGAGAGCACCTCGGCCAGCGCCTCCGTCAGGCCGAGGCGCTCGGGCCCGGCGAGTTCCCGTACGACCACGACGGCCGCCTTCAGCCCGTCCCGCCCGCCGTCGTTCAGATAGCCGAGCGCGGGAGCGGGGTCGTCCGCGGCCGTCGCACGGATGAACTCCACCAGCGGCTGCAGCCAGTCGGCCCACCGCTGGTACCCGGCCTCGCCGTCGGCCGTCCTTTCCGCGCCGAGCAAGGGCGCCAGCGCCCGCGTGAGGCAGGTGTGGTAGTGCTCCGCGCTCTGGGTGACCCATGGATGTTCGGCGATGAAGTCGCCCCATTCGCTCGGCGCGGTCATCATCCCGTTCAGCAGCCAGGGGCCGACGGGACGCAGTGCCTCGGTCCCGCCGAGGACGAACGCCTGCTGCAGCAGCTCGTAGCTCAGCACGGCGTGCTGCGCGAGCAGCGCGGCATCGTAGAGATCCTTGCCCTGCGGATAGAGGTCCGTGGTCAGCCACAACAGCTTCCAGGCCAGGGAGAGTCCGGGGGAGACGGCGCGCACCCTGCACCCCGGCCCGTCCCCGAGCGGCCGGAGTTCGGTGAGTGCGGCGGGGAAGGGAAGGAACTCGTTGAAGACCACGTCGAGTTGTACGGTTCCGCCAGGCACCCCGGCTGCCGACCACGGCAGCAGCATGCGTCGGCCCGGCACTCGCTCGTACGTCCAGATCTCCTCTGTCACCATGCCCGCCGCGTCGATGCGTACGGAGCCGTGGCGGGCCGATGCCGCAGCCGCGTCCGAGGCGATCGTCTCGAAGAGGTCCGAGGACCGCGGGTCGTCCATCGCCCAGTCGCGGGGCGTGAAGAGGAAGTCCAGATCCCCCGGATCGCGGGCGGCTTCCCCGAACCACGTGGCCATCAGCACGCTGCCGCGCAGTACCAGACGCTCGCTCCACGGCCCCTCGGCCACGGAAGCGAGGACCAGGTCAAGGGCGGTGCGCCGTGCCCGGTGCCAGGCTCGCCCCAACTCCTCCTCTCCCTCGCCGAACCGGGGATCCCCGGCCCGGTAGGCGTTGGCGAACTGCTTGAGCGCGGGCTCGAAGACCAGGGGGTGGTTCATCCCGCTCGGCGCGGGCAGCAGCGTGGCCGGAAGGCTCTTCGCGCGCCGTGTCTCGTCGTCGAGCGGGGCCTCGGGAACACGGCGGGGGCCCCACAGCAGTCTGTTCCAGGACGGGGTCTCATCGTCGGGAAGTGTCATGGTGCGGCTCCTGCGGGAGGGAAGGGCGTTGCTCGATACGCGGGTGGCGGAGACCGAAGTGCCGGGTTTCCGTGATCGTCTGACGCGAGCATAGGTGCCCTGCCGGGCGCGGACGCTTCGGGCCCGGCCGCACCGCAGTCCATTGGCATGGACCTGGCGTGCGCCCTGCGTTACAGTCCGCTTCGGCACACTCTGAGAGCGCTCTCAGAAGAGCGTTCCCAGACGCCTGCTGTTCCTCCCCACGATGCCGGAACAACAAAAGGGCCACTGCCTTGAGATGCAAGAACGTGCTGCGTACGAGCCTGGCTGCGGCGCTGGCCATCAGCGCCTGGGCGACCGTCGGCCTGGCCTCGGGACCGGCTTCGGCCGCCGCGGCGGACCGGGTTTCCCCGCCGTCCCCCTCCCCCTCTTCCGTGACCGACGAAGCACCCGCGTCCGCGGGACTGCTCCTCGCCATGCGGCGGGACCTCGGCCTGGCCGAGGGGCAGGCCAGGCGCCGGCTGGCGGCGGAGAAGACGGCGACCGCCGTACAGCAAAGGGCGCGACGGGCCGCCGGACCGTCCTACGCCGGTGCCTGGTTCGACCCGGCCACGAACCGGCTGGCCGTGGCCGTCGCGGACGCCCGCGTGTCGGGTGCCGTCCGTGAGTCCGGTGCGTCGGTCCGGCTGGTGCGCCACAGTGCGCGGCAGCTCGGCGCGGCCAAGGCGCGCATCGACCGGCTCAAGGCGCCGGGCGGTGTCAGCGGCTGGCACATCGACCCGAAGGCCAACCGGGTCGTAGTGGACGTCGTCACGTCGGCAGCCGCTGACAACGATGTCCGGGACTTCGTCGACCGGGCCCGCGCGACCGGCCCCGTAGTCGTGCGCAGGACTCCGGAGGCTCCCCGCACCCTCGCCGCCGGAACCGTGGGCGGCGACCCCTATTACACGGGCAACGTGCGGTGCTCGATCGGGTTCTCCGTGTACGGCGGCTTCGTCACGGCGGGGCACTGCGGCCAGGCCGGTGCCTCGGTCAGTGGCTGGGACCGTTCGGCCATCGGCAATTTCCAGGGCTCGTCCTTCCCGGGTGATGACTATGCCTGGGTCAGCGTCGGCAACGGCTGGTGGACCGTACCCGTTGTCCTGGGCTGGGGTGCTGTGTCCGACCAGCTGGTCCGGGGCTCCGCGGAGGCGCCCATCGGCGCCTCGATATGCCGGTCCGGATCGACCAGTCACTGGCACTGCGGCACTGTGCTCGCCACGAACGAGACCGTGAACTACAGCCAGGGCGCGGTCTACCAGATGACCAAGACGAGCGTCTGCGCCGAGCCCGGTGACTCGGGCGGCTCGTTCATCAGCGGCGACCAGGCCCAGGGCGTCACGTCCGGCGGCTGGGGCAACTGCACCAGCGGCGGGGAGACCTGGCACCAGCCGGTCAACGAGATCCTGGGCCGGTACGGTCTCACCCTGCACACCTCCTGAGGGCCGACGCGATACGTCCGCGACGCACGGATCAGCCGCGCCTCGGGATCCAATGCCCGGGGCACGGCGTTCCGTTGGGTTCCGTGCCCCGGTACGTGACGGCCCGAGGGGAAGGCTCAGCCGCCGGGCTGAGGGCGGTCCGCCGACCGGGCGAGGCCGGTGCACGCCCGGAAACCGTCCTCGCGCGGTCCGGTCCGCGGCCTGACGCGGCGCAGGAGTGCAGGACCCGTGGGGTGGGCGGTCCCGTTCCGGGGGCCTACGCTGCTGTGTCATGCAGGAGACACGTCTCGATCTCGCTCGGATCCGGGCGGCTCGCCGGGTGATCGACCCCCTCTTCCTTGACACTCCGCTGTACCGCTGCGAGGCGCTGGAGCCCGGCCTTGGATGCGCGGTGAGCATCAAGCTCGAAACGGCGAACCCGGTCCGCAGCTTCAAGGCCCGCGGCACCGAGGTGGTGGCGAGCCTGCTTGCCGACAACGGCTCACAAGCTGTGGTGTGCGCCAGCGCGGGCAATCTTGGCCAAGCCCTCGCCTGGTCTGGTCGCGGGCGGGGGCTCGACGTCACGGTCGTGGCATCCCGGTTCGCCACCGCTGCCAAGCTTGACCGCATACGCGCACTGGACGCCAGGCTGGAACTGGTCGACGGGGACCACGAGATGGCGCGTGACCGGGCCGCGGCCATCGCGCGCCGCGACGGCATCCGGCTGGTCGAGGACAGCCTGGACCTGGAGACCTGCGAGGGTGCGGCGACCATCGGCCTGGAACTGATGGACAGCGCCCCGTCGTTCGACACCGTCCTGATCGCTCTCGGCGGCGGGGCACTGGCCACCGGAGTGGGCCACGTCGTGAAGGCCATGGCACCCGAAGCCGAGGTGATCTGTGTCCAGCCGCTGGGCGCACCGGCGATGACACACTCGTGGCGCCAGCGGCGCGTGGTCACCACCGGCCGCACCGACACCATCGCCGACGGTGTCGCCGCCCGGTGTCCCATTCCGGCCGTTCTGGACGACCTGCTCCTCGTCGCTGATGACGCCGTCCTGGTCCAGGAGGCGTCGATCATCGCCGGTATGCGGTTACTCCTCGACTACGCCGGCCTCGTCGTCGAACCGTCCGCCGCTCTCGGTATCGCGGCGATTCTCGAGGACCGCGACCGATTCGCCGGGCGACACGTGGTCACCATCGTGTGCGGCAGCAACGTCGACGTGGAGGCCTATCACCACTGGGTCGGAGCGGCCCCCGTCCGCAGGTCTTCCACCCGTGGCAGCTGACGGCACGAACGCAGCGGCACCGCGGCTGATGTGCATGCTCCGGGCCTCCGCGCAGCACCCTCGCGGGCTCGTCGTGACGGCGCGCAAGTCCCCTGTGGTGGCGTTGGGGAGCTGCCACCCGCGCGAGATGGTCTCCCTCATGTGAGGCGGCCGGCCAGCCGGGGCGCAGCAGTCGTACGGAACTTCTCTCTCGCAGCGCGTTCCCGGTTCACCGGGCCCCCGGGCGAGGTCGCGCCACCGACGGGGCCGCCGCTGATGCGGGCTCCCGCATGGGTTCCCGCGTAGGTCGGCTCTTCGAGGTGCAGAGGACCCTTGCGCGCCCGGCGGAAGCCGTCGACGGAAGCCGCTCGCTCCCGCGCCATGGAGTCATGGCCACAGGCCGGTGCCGCGTAGCCGCTCCATGGCTGCCGCCCGCTGCTGGCAGCCGCTGTCCGGCGGCGGCGGGCCACCCGGCGCCTCAGCCGTAACGGGCCGGAGAACACACCGGCGCTGTGCGCGGTCTGGGCTCGGACCAGGACTTGAGGTGCTGGGCGCAGGCCCGCCAGGTGTCCGGGGTGAGGGATCCCGCGAGGGGCGGCTCCTGAAGCCACCGGCTCATGGCGGCGGTGGGGCGAGGGCCGCCCTCGTCCTCGTCGGCAGGTCTTCATCGACGAGGAGGGGCGGTTCGCAGCGGAGGAGAGGGTGGGGTGGCCCCTGCCCACCACGCCCCGGCGGCGTGGGCAGGGGTGACCAGAATTGGCCGTTGCATGTCAATAAATCATGGCGATGTGTCTTGTTGCTTCAAGGGGGCCGTGTCTCAATGGGCGAGGCACTCCCACTGACGGAACGTCAGGGGATGTTGTGTCCGGCGCGTTGTGCTGGTCCGGTGCGCCGGATTCCCCCCACAGGAAAGGCAGATCACCATGAGGCATGGCACACGGCGGATCGCCATCTGTTCCGCCCTGGCGGCGGGCGCACTCGCGCTCGCGCCGACGGCCGAGGCGGTCACCCCCACCACCGCCACCGTCTCCTTCGACTGCGGAATCTACGGCTCGGGCAGCGCGACTCTCACCGCAACCCAGAGCGGCACGAGTGCCGCCATCACCCTCTCGACCTCCGCCATCACCGCCCCGATCAACGTCGGCGCGAACACCGTCACCTCTACGCTCACCCTCACCAAGAACGGCAGCGGATCGGTGAACTTCACCGGCAGCGCCAACCCCGCCATTCCCGCCGGAAGTCCGGTCTCCACGGGGCAGCTCAAGGGGACCGTCGCCGCAGGGGACAGCCTGGTGGCCAAATCCCTCAAGATCGTGGTCATGGGCATCACGGTGACCTGCAACGCGACCTCCACCCAGTCGCCCGGACCGTTCGTCTTCTGACCGGCCGCGGAGACCCGTGCCCCGTGTCCCGCGCCCTTCACCGGGCGCGGGGCACGGGGTGGGCCGAGCGGATCCCCGGCCCGGGGCCTCAGGCGTCCGCGAGTTTCTTCGCAGGAGTGCCCGCGCGACGCGGAAGCAGCACCGGGGTGGCCAGAAGGATGATCCCCGCGGCGGCGATCGCGGCCCGGGTGCCGATCACGGCGGCCAGCGCACCCCACAGCGCGGTCATTGTGGCGATGGAGAGGCTACTGCTGACCGACCAGGCGGAGAGGGTACGGGCGACCAGGCCGGGTTCCGTGTGATCGAGCCGGTACGTCGCCAGCACCGGGTTGAACACCGCGCAGCAGGTCACCAGGCCGAGCTGGACGAGCATGACGAGCGCCATTCCCGGCACGCCGGGTCCGACGAACGCCAGCCCGATGGGCCAGCAGGCCCGCAGGATCCCGGTCGCGAGCATCACCTCGCGCCGCCCGAACCGCGTCACGAGCCGACGCGCGAGGCGGGAGCCGACGAGGCCCCCGACGCACGGTGCCGCGAACATCAGCCCGTACTGCCACGGGGCGAAGCCGAGATCGCCCAGCAGCAGCACGGCGAGCAGCGGTTCGGAAGCCATGATCAGGCCGTTGACCACGATCGCGTTGAAGAGCAGTGGGCGCAGGGTGGGATGGCCGAGGATGTGCCGCCATCCCGCGAGCAGGTCTGCCGCGCTCAGCCGCTGCGTTCCGGTCCGCTCGGGGCGCGGCTCCGTTCCGCCGATCGCACGGATGCCCAACGCCGAGAGCAGATAGCTGAAGGCGTCGACGATCACGGTCGTCACCGGCCCGAACGCCGCGATCACGGCCCCGCCGAGCGGCGGTCCGACCATGGTCGCCGACCAGCTCGTCGACTCGAACCGGCCGTTCGCGACCAGCAGGTCCTCGGACGGCAGAAGCCTCTTGAGGTAGGCGCCGCAGGCGGCGTTGAAGGCGATGTTGGCGGCGGCGACCACGATCGACACGATCAGGAGCTGGGCGAAGGTGAGCCTGCCGAGCCAGTAGGCCGCCGGAATGCTCAGCAGTGCCGCGAACCGCAGCAGGTCCGTCCCCACCATGACCGGCCGCTTGCGGCGGAACTCCACCCAGGGACCGAGCGGTATCGCCACCACCGCCCCCACCGCCCGCCCCGCGGCGGCCAGCATGGCCACGTGCGTCGGCCCGGAGTGCAGCACAAGCACCGCGATCATGGCGAACGCGCCGAACCCGAGCCCCGTCCCGTACGCACTGACGGCGTACGCCGACCACAACCACCCGAACCGCCGCCCCAGGGCCCGTCTCCCCGCCATGCCGCCACGCACCTCTCGCCGATCTGCACAACCACACGTTGACCGACGGAATCAAAGCGACTGCCGGACGCTCAGGGCAAACAACTGTTCTGTGCGGAACTACAACCAATCGTTGTGCCGGTACGATGCCCGATGTGGATCTCGATGCCGTGCGTACCTTTGTGGCCGCCGCCGAAGCAGGACGGTTCCAGGACGCCGCCGCGGAATTGTCCATCACTCAGCAGGCGGTCTCCAAACGCATCGCGACGCTGGAGAAGAACATCGGTGTGCGGCTGTTCACCCGCACCTCGCGCGGGGCGCGTCTCACCATCGACGGGCAGGCGTTCCTGCCGCACGCCCGTGACCTGTTGAGGAGCCAGGAGCGGGCACTCGCCTCGGTCCGGCCCGGCCGCCGGGCCCTGCGCGTCGATGTGATCGGCCGACGCCTGGCCCCGGCCGACCTGCTGCGCGACTTCCACCAGGTCCACCCCGAGATCGCGCTCGACGCCGTGACCCTCTTCGACGCGGACGCGGCCGTCGACGCCATCCGGTCCGGCACGATCGACGCGTCCATCCGGGCCGTCACGATGCCCGGCCAGCGGTTTCCCGAAGACATCAGGGCCACACGGGTGTACGACGAGCCCATCCAGCTGCTCACCGGACCAGCCCACGTACTCGCCGGGGCCCGCAGCGTCGCCCCCGCCGACCTCGCGGGACACCGCATCTGGATGCCCGGCATCGTCCCCGGCACCGAGTGGGCCGCCTACTACGACGCGCTGGCCGCCGCCTTCGGATTCACCATCGAGGTCACCGGCCCCGACTTCGGGGTGGAGCCCCTGCTGGACACCATCGCCGATTCCCGGACCCTGGCCACCTTCGTGGGCGAGCGGACCCGGTTCGCCTGGCCCGCCGAGCACGGCCTGCGCCGCGTCGGCCTGCGCAATCCCACCCCCGTCTACCCGCACTCACTGGTGTGGCACCTGGACAACCCGCACCCGGCACTCGGCGCGTTCCGTGATCACCTCCGCTCCGGCCGTTTCGACCACTCCGATGCCGGGACCTGGACACCGTCCTGACCGGTCAGGCCCCGGCCCCGGAGCGCCGGTCGCGCCGTCGACCGGGACTGCCGCCCTTGCCCCGTTCCCCTGCGCCGACGTCATGGTGGATGGGCGTGCTCACACCGGTCAGCGGAACCCCCGTGCCGCCCCGGCGCGCCGCCACGATCTCCGCCGCGATCGACAGGGCGGTCTCCTCGGGCGTCCGGGCACCGAGGTCGAGGCCGATCGGAGAGCGCAACCGGGCCCGCTCCTCGTCGGTCAGGCCGGCTTCGCGCAGACGGCGATCACGGTCCGCGTGGGTACGGCGCGACCCCATCGCCCCGACGAACGCGACCGGCAGGCGCAGGGCCGCCTCCAGCAGCGGTATGTCGAACTTGGCGTCATGGGTGAGCACGCACAGGACGGTCCGCGCGTCGGTCTCGGTACGCCGCAGATAACGATGCGGCCAGTCGACCACGAGCTCATCGGCCTCCGGGAAGCGGGCGCGGGTGGCGAAGACCGGTCTGGCATCGCACACCGTCACGTGATAGCCGAGGAACTTGCCCGCCCGTACGAGCGCCGTCGCGAAGTCCACGGCGCCGAACACGATCATCCGGGGCGGGGGTGTCCTCGACTCCACGAACAACGTCACCCCGGCCGGGCAGAGCGCACCACCTTCCGCGACCTCGACGGTCCCGGTACGGCCGGTATCCAGCATCACGCGGGCCTCCGCCGCCGCGGCCCGGTCCAGCTCCCGGCCGCTGCCGAGGCCGCCCTCGAACGATCCGTCGGGGTGGACCAGCAGTGCCCCGCCGAGCAGATCCGCCGAACCGCCGGCCACCCGCGCCAGGGCCGCGGGCTCACCCCGGCACGCCGCCGCCACCCCGGCCCGGAACACCGGCGCGGCCGTACGCACCGGCGTCACCAGGACCTCGACGACACCGCCGCAGGTGAGCCCGACCGCGAAGGCGTCCTCGTCGTCGTAGCCGAACCGCTCCCGCACCGTGCGCCCGTCCTGGAGCGCCCGTACGCACAAGTCGTACACCGCGCCCTCCACACAGCCGCCGGACACCGAGCCGACGGCCGTCCCGTCATCGGCGACGGCCAGAGCGGCGCCAGGGCCGCGCGGCGCGCTGCCGCTCACCGCCACCACCGTGGCCACGGCGAAGTCCCGGCCTTCCTCGAACCACCGGCTCAGCTGGTCGGCGATGTCAAGCACTCCGCGCTCCTCCTCCCGCCACCCGGCGCCGGACCTCCTCCGCCGCGCGCAGGACACGGTCCGGGCGGATCGGCAGATCCCGGTGACGGACCCCGGTCGCGTGCCACACCGCGTTGGCGATCGCGGCGGCCACGCCCACGATGCCGATCTCGCCGATGCCCTTGATCCCGATCGGATCACCGGGAACGGGATCGTCCACCCAGTCTGCCTCGATCGGCGGCACATCGGCGTGCGCGGCGTAGTGATAGCCGGCGAGGTCAGCGCCGACGTGGGCGCCGGTGGCCCGGTCCCTGGCCGCCTCTTCGTGGAGCGCCATCGAAAGCCCCCAGGTCATGCCGCCCACCAGCTGACTGCGGGCGGTGAGCGGGTTGACGATGGTGCCCGCGGCGAAGATGCCGAGCAACCGCCGCACCCGCACCTCACCGGTGTCCGTGTCGACCGCGACCTCGGCGAACTGTGCCCCGAAGGAGTGGCGCTCCTTCGCCGCGAGGGCGCCGATGGCCTCGGCGGTGTCGGACCGGGTCGTGATTCCCTCCGGCGGGATGCCGCCGCCCAGGGCCAGCCGCTCCCGCAGATCGTTCGCGGCGATGGTCACCGCCCAGGCCCAGGAACGCGTCCCCATCGAGCCTCCGGCGATCATCGCCGGACCGAGGTCGCTGTCCGCGATGCGGACCCGGATCCGGTCCGGCCGCACGCCCAGCGCGTCCGCCGCGACCAGTGCCATCGCGGTCCGCGCCCCGGTCCCGACATCCGCCGCGTTGATCCGTACGGTGAATCCTCCGTCCGGCTCCGCGGTGACGGCGGCGGTGGACGGGCCGACCCCCGCGGGGTACGAGGCCGCCGCCGTGCCGGTCCCGAGCAGCCAGCGTCCCTCGCGGCGCAGTCCGGGGCGGTGGTCCCGGTCCGCCCAGCCGAACCTGCGGGCCCCCTCCTCGAAACAGGCCGCCACATTGCGGCTGCTGAACGGCAGCCCGGACACCGGGCCCCGCTCGGGCTCGTTGAGCAGGCGCAGCTCGACCGGGTCCACACCGCACTTCTCGGCCAGCTCGTCGAGGGCCGACTCCAGGGCGAAGGACCCCGGAGCCTCGCCGGGCGCGCGCATCCACGTGGGGGTCGGCACGTCGAGCCGGACGACCCGGTGCCGGGTGTGATGCGCGTCGGCGTCGTACATCACCCGCCCCAGGACGGCGCTCGTCTCGACGAACTCGTGCACGGTCGACGTGACGCTCTGCGCCAGGTGCTCGAAGGCACGGAGCCGTCCGTCGGCGTCGGCACCGATGCGGATCCGCTGGGCGGTCGGGCTGCGGTAGCCGACGAGGGTGAACATCTGGCGCCGGGTCAGCACGACACGGACCGGGCGGCGCAGGACCGTCGTGGCCATCACGGCCGCCACCAGATGCGGAGCCAGGCCCTTCGAGCCGAAGGCGCCCCCGACGTGCTCGGCGCGGACGCGCACGGAGGCAGGGTCGAGGGAGAAGAGCTGAGCCAGCTCGCTCACCACCCAGGTACTGCCCTGGTTGGAGTCGATGACATCGAGGCGGCCCCCTTCCCAGCGGGCCGTCGCCGCGTGCGGCTCCATGGCGTGGTGGTGCTCCTCGGGGGTGGTGTACGCCTCGTCCACGACCACCGCCGAGGCGCCGAGCCGGGCCTCCAGGTCGCCCTTCTCCGTCTCGGCCTCGACCAGCGGAGTGCTTCGAGGGGTGTAGGCATCCGGGTGTCCGGCCCGGAACTCCACGTCGTGCGGCTCCGTCTCGTACTGGACCACCAGGGCCTCGGCGGCCTCCCTGGCCTGTTCGGGTGTCTCGGCCACCACCAGCGCCACGGGCCAGCCCGCGAAGGGAACACGATCCTGCTGGAACAGCCCGATCACCGGATTCGGGCGGTCCAGCATGCCCATGTACCCGAGGTTGACGCGCGGCGCGTTCCCCTGGTGCAGCACGGCCAGCACTCCGGGCATGTCCAGTACGGGGCCGTCCTCCACGGACCGGACCCGGCCACGGGTCACGGTGGACAGCACCAGCCATCCATGGGCCAGTTCGGGAAAGGGGACCTCGCCCGAGTACCGGGCGGCCCCGGTGACCTTGGCGCGGCCCTCCAGCCGGGTGTGGGCGGAGCCGACAGCTCCGGCAGGGGTCGCGACGCCGGTGGTCGTGGTCATCGGGAGATCTCCTCGGTGAGTTCCGTCAGTACGGACACGACGAGGTTCCGCATCAGCGTCACCTTGTAGCCGTTGCCGGGAAGGGGATCGGCGGCGGCCAGCTCGGCATCGGCCGCTGCGGCGAAGGCCGCCGCACCCACCGGTCCGCCGGTCAGCGCCCGTTCGGCCGTACGGGCCCGCCACGGCCTCGACGCGACGGCTCCCAACGCCAGACGCGCTTCGCGTACGACACCGTCATGGACGGCGACGGCGGCCGCGACCGAGCCGACGGCGAACGCGAACGAGGCCCGCTCGCGCACCTTGCGGTACCGAGAACAGGAGGCGTCCGGGGCGGGCGGCAGAACGACGGAGGTGATCAGCGCGCCGGACGGCAGGACGGTCTCCACATGCGGGGTGTCGCCCACGGGCCGGTAGAACTCCTCGATCGGGACCTCGCCCGGCCCGTCGGCCGTCTCGTACGTGATGACGGCGTCCAGGGCCGAGAGCGCGACCGCCATGTCCGAGGGGTGGACGGCCACGCAGTGCCCGGAGGCGCCGAGGATCGCGTGGTTGCGGTGCTCGCCCTCGACGGCGGGGCACCCGCTGCCCGGGGAGCGCTTGTTGCACGGGCGGGCGGTGTCGGTGAAGTAGCCGCAGCGGGTGCGCTGGAGCAGATTCCCGCCGACCGTGGCCATGTTGCGCAACTGCCCCGAAGCCCCGGCGAGAACGGCCTGCGCCAGCACGGGGTAGCGGCGCCGGACTTCAGGGTGGGCCGCCAGATCGCTGTTGGTGACGGTCGCGCCGAGGCGTAACCCGCCGTCCGGGGTGGGCTCGATCCCGTCGAGCGGCAGCTCACGCAGGTCGACGAGCAGCGTGGGCCGCTCCACCCCGCTCTTCATCAGGTCGACGAGATTCGTGCCACCGCCGAGGTACCGGGCACCCGGGACGGAGCCCAGCAGGGTCACCGCTCCCGCTATGTCGAAGGCGCGCTCGTACCCGAACTCCCTCATGCCACGACCTCCTTGTCCTGCGGTCCGGCCGCCCGAGCCGCCTGCTCGACCGCCTGCACGATCGACACATAGGCGCCGCAACGGCACAGGTTGCCGCTCATGCGCTCGCGGATCTCGTCGGCGTCGAGCGCGGGAATCCCCGTCTCCGGCCGCGCGTCGTCGGTCACCGCGCTCGGCCATCCCGCCGCGTGCTCCTCGATCACCGCGATGGCGGAACAGATCTGTCCCGGAGTGCAGTAGCCGCACTGGTATCCGTCGAGATCGAGAAAGGCCTGCTGCACCGGGTGCAGCCGCTCACCGTCCGCGACGCCCTCGATCGTGGTGATCGCACGGCCCTCGGCCGCGACCGCGAGCTGAAGACAGGAGAGCGCGCGACGGTTGTCGACCAGCACGGTGCAGGCACCGCACTGCCCCTGGTCACAGCCCTTCTTGGAACCCGTCAGATCGAGCCGCTCGCGCAGTGCGTCGAGCAGCGTGGTGCGGTGGTCGACGGGCAGTGTGTACTTCTCGCCATTGATGTTCAGGGTGATGACACTGGACGTCGATGGGGTCATGAATCGGCCTTCTTTCGCATGGCTGATGCGCGTCGAACAAGACGATCCCGGCGACTGCTCGGTGTGTCCGGGAGGGACCGGGGGAGGGAGAGGACGACAAGGGTGTGAGGAACCACTGGCGGTGGGCGAAAGCCGGCCGCACCGGTCGGATCTGCCGCTATGGTGAACCCAAACGGACAACTGTCCACTTGCTGTCGAACCTAGCGGACAGCTGTCCGCTCAGCAAGGACGGACTCGGCCGTGCCCTTTTCGGGGAGGAGGACGAGTGCGGGACAGGAAGACCACGCCGCTGCGCCCGGACGCGCAACGCAACCGTGAGCGCATCCTGGAGGTCGCGCTGGTCGAGCTGACGCGGACGGCGGATGCCCCGCTGAGCGCGATCGCCAGGAAGGCGGGTGTCGGGCAGGGCACGTTCTACCGGAACTTCCCCCACCGTGAGGCCCTGGTGCTGGAGGTCTACCGCTACGAGATGCAGCAGGTGGCCGACGCCGCCGACCAGTTGCTGCGGACCTGTGCGCCCGACCGGGCACTCCGGGAATGGATGGACCGCCTCGCCCGGTACGCCATGGCCAAGGCCGGTCTGGCCGACGCGCTGCGCAAGTCGACAGGCAGGCCCGGCGGCCTGGCCCAGCTGGGCCACGGTCCGGTGACCCGGGCCGTCGAGCGACTGCTGGACGCGAACGAGCGGGCCGGAACCATCCGCCCGGGGATGGCGCCCGAGGACTTCCTCCTGGCCATCGCCGGTCTCTGGCAGATCGATCCGCACAGCGACTGGCGGCCGCGCGCGGCACGCCTGCTCGATCTGGTCATGGACGGCCTGCGGGCGGGTGCTCCCGGAGCTGAACGGCACGGCTAGACGCTCATGGCGTACCCCAGCTCCTCCGCGGCGACGCACCAGAAGGAGTTCTCGTCGGCGACCGCCGCCGCGTCGATGCCCTTGAACCGTGCCACCAGAGCTTCGGAGAGCGCGTCCGCCGCTTCTTCGGCGGCATCCTCGGATTCCTGGGCCGGTCCCTCGCACGCGTCCACTTCCGCCGAGACCTCCGCGTAGGCGCGGGTGAAGGCTATGAACGCCGCGGTGGTGGAGTTCACCAGATGGGGCGTGCCGTCCTCCGGCAGCCCCCAGAGCGAGCCGTCCGGGCGGCGCACGCCCAGCGCGCTCAGCCCCGGATCGAGCGCCACCAGGGCGTACGGCACTCCGTCGACCATGCGTTCGACGAAGGGGGCGTCCTGCCAGCCGCCGGGGTAGGGGCTGCCGGTGCATCCTGCGAGGAGCGAAGCGAGTGTCATGTCGTCCATGCCCCAAACGTACGGCCCGTCACTGACAGCCGTCGCCGACGGCGCCGTCCCGCCCGCCCGTCCCCGGTGCGTAGGGTGCGGGGGTGATCGACGTACCGGAGAAGTTCGCGCGCGGCACGGTCCAGCGGGAGGGGCGGCCCGGTGCGGAATGGATCGCCGGACTCCCGGCGACGGTGGGGGAGTTGCTGGCGCGCTGGGAGTGCGCGCCGGACGGTGAGGTGATGCACGGGGCCGTCGGGATCGTCGTCCCGGTGCGGCGGCGGGCCGGGGGAGCGGCCGTGCTGAAGGTGTCCTTCCCGCACCCCGGCAATGCCCACGAGCCGGACGCGTTCGCCGCCTGGGGCGGCCGCGGGGCCGTGCTGCTGCACGAGCGTGCCGACGAGCACTTCGCGATGCTGCTGGAGCGGGTCGGACCGTCCACGCTGGCGGAGGTCGAGGAGGGCGACGAGGCCGTGCGGACCGCCGGACGGATCAGCCGCCGACTGGCCGTACCGGCCCCGCCCGGACTGCCCCGGCTGCGGGACCGGGCGGGCGCCTGGGAAGCCGAACTCCAGCAGGCGGCAGCTGAGTTGGATCATGCGATGTCCCGGCGTGCGGTGGAGGCGGCGGTGGCGACGGTCCGGGAGCTGGGCCGGGACCAGCCGGACACCCTCGTCCATGGCGACCTGCACGCCCGCAACATTCTGCGCGCCGACCGTGAGCCGTGGCTGGCCGTCGACCCCAAGGGCTACGCGGGGGATCTCGCGTACGACGGCGGGACTCTGCTCACGTCGCGGGTGCCGGTTCTCCTCGGCTCCGGTGACCTGGGAAAGGCGCTGAACCGCACCCTGTGCGTCTTCGCCGAGGCGGCCGAGATCGACCCCGAACGCGCCCGGCGCTGGGCCCAGTTCCACGCCGTGCGGGCCGCCTTCTGGGAGCGCCGTCACGGGTCCTTCGAGACGCGCGGGTTCGTGCCGCTCCTGGACGACTTGGCCGAGTTGCTCGTCTGAGGCGCCGGAACCACGGCGGTAACTTCGGTTGTCAATGGAGGGTCGGGTAACTATAGTTACCGCCATGACGTATTCTGAGATCACCGCTGAGGAGCGATCAGCTCTCGACAGAGCCCTTCTGGATGCCCTTGATCCGCTTGCCTCGGCCCTGCGGGGGCGGGCGACGGGGCAGTCCGTGGAACGCATGTGGGATGCCGGGCCCGTCGACGTGACGCTGTCGGTCCTCGCCGCCTGGAAGGCGGTGGACGCCGAGGTCAAGCGGCTGACGGCGATGGCGGCGAGGACCGCGGGTTCCTATGGCGCGAGCTACGAGCAGTTGGGCGCCGTCTGGGGGATCACCCGGCAGGGCGCCCGCAAGAAGTGGCCCGATGCCGTCGACAGGACTTCCCCGGCGCCTGCGGAGCCGAGCGTGATCGAACTGTTCGGCGGGCGTGCCGAGCTGATCCCGGAGCCGTCGGCCGACGGCTGGCGGTGGTCCGGCACCGGCGCCGACGGGGTCCGGGAGGAGGCCGGCGATGCCGCGTGCCACGCGACGAAGGAGGAGGCCGCCGCTTATGCGGGCGCCTTCCTGCGGGAGCACGCCGCCGTCCGGCGGTAAGGGCCGGGGCGCTGATCCGCTGCTCCGGCGGTCCTGTCAGTGGTGTGCTGCATGATCGGTGCCACGGCTCTTCGGGAGAGATGAGGACTCATGCCGATCACCAACCGGAAGGTGGCGGAACGCGCCTTCCTGCAGCCGCTGTACGCGGATGACTACTATCCGGATCACGTCCTGGACCAGGGCAGAGCGATCCTGCTGGAGCTGTGCGAGCGCATCGAGGCGGAACGCCCGGCGGATCTGCCGGCCCTGTACGCGCTCACGGAAGTGGCGACCGAGCGGTTCAACCTGCTGGAGGCCGAGTTCGAGGCTGCCGGGAGCGAGATCGAGACCGTGGCCAGGGAGGAGATAGGCGAGGAGTTCTGGTTCGTGGCGTGCGCGTACGGCTTTCCGGAAGCGGACGGGGAGGAGCTGATCGCGGCCAGGGAGTGGTGAGTGCGCCCGAACGGCCGTGGCGAACCGCCGGGCGGGCGCTTTGGCGACGGGGCCCGGGTCAGCGCCCGGAGGCGGTGCCCGTGCACGTGCCGAGGAATTCCGCGAGCAGGTGCCGGAGGACGTCGGGCCGTTCGAGGTGTACGTCGTGTCCTGCCCCAGGGACACTGACGGCCAGCGTCTGCGGCCGGTCCCCGAGCATCCGGTCGGCCTCCCGGGGCGGGATGATGCCGGACTGCCCGAGGATGACCAGGGTGGGGCAGGTGACCTCGGTCCATTGGTCCCAGAAGCCGCACCGGGCGTTCTCTGCCAGAGAGCCGACCATCACGTCCCGGTCGAACCGTGGCCACCAGCCGTCCTCACGTTCCTCCAGTCCGGCCGCCCACCCTTCACCGACCGGGCCGCCGCCGAGGAAGCCGACCGCTTCCTCCCGCGCGGCGAACGGCACCGGCCAGGTGTCGAGCCAGCTGCCGATCCGGGCGGGCAGCTCCGGCTCCGGATCGCCGGGGCCCGCCTCGACCAGCACGAGCGCCCGGACGAGCTCGGGGTGCGCGGCGGCGGTGAGCAGGGCCGTGTGACCGCCCAGTGACTGCCCTACGAGCACGGGCCGTTCGAGGCCGAGCTGGTCGATTACGGCGACAGCATCGGCGACGTAGGCGGCGCGGGAGACGTCGTCCGGGCGGCGCTCGCTGGCGCCGTGGCCGCGCTGGTCCACGGCGACGACCCGGTACGCGGGGCTCAGCCACCGTGCGACGGCGTCCCATTCACCCGCGTGACCGGCCAGCCCGTGCAGCAGCACGACGGGTGTCCCCGCCCCTCCGTGGTCACGGCAGGAAAGCCGTACGCCGTTCCGCACCACGGTGCGTTCGGACCATGTCATGAGTTGCTCCTCCTGGATGTCAGCGGGGCGAAGCGTACTTCGGTGGAGCCGGACGTCAGCGGTAGGCGGCCAGGAAGGCGCGCACCCCGGCAGTGGCGTAGCGTTCGAGATCGGCCGGGGTGTGCTGGTGGGCGCTGCGGAACATGGTCTCGTTCACCGGTACCCACAGCAGCAGCCCGGAGAAGTGGTGGGCGGCCAGGAGCGGTTCGTCGATCCGGAGCACTCCTTCCTCGGTGAGGCGCCGGAAGGTGGTGGTCAGGGCCATCAGAACCCGCTCGAAGCTCTGCTCGTACCAGGCCGTGGCGAGTGCGGGGAAGGGGCCCGCGCTGGCGATGACCAGGCGGCCCAGCTGAAGCGCTTCGGACCGCGTCAGTGTGGTGAGGAGGCACCGGGCGAGCCCGGTCAGGTTCTCCTCCAGTGCGTCGGCGTCGGACGGGATGTCGGACACCGGATCGATGGCGCGGCCGAGGTGATCGGTCGTGCCCAGCACGATTTCGGCGAACAGCTTCTCCTTGTCGGAGAAGTGCCTGTAGACGGTCTGCTTGGACACCGCCGCCAGTTTCGCGATGTCGTCCATGCTCGTTCCGCAGTAGCCCTTCTCCATGAACGCCCTGGTCGCCGCCTGCGTGATCGACTGGCGCTTGCGGGCCGACCGGCCCTGCTCGTCGGCTTCCATGCCGCCTCCTCGACCCATGAGTACTGGACAGTCCAGTTTCTATTTGGGTACTGTACCGTCCAGTTCATGAGTACTGAACCGTCCAGTTCTGTACAGGATGCTTGCGAGCGAGGAGAACTCCCATGACCCAGACCGGCAGCGCCCCGTCCGCCACCGCCTCAGTGTCATCGCCCCGGGGTGACGCACGTGCCCTGCTGGCTGCCGGGGCCGCGGCGGGACCGCTGTTCCTGGGGGCGGGCGTGATCCAGGGGCTCTCCAGGGAGGGCTTCGACTTCACCCGTAACGCCATCAGCCAGCTCGGCCTCGGCGCCCTGGGCTGGATACAGATGACCAGCTTCGCGCTCACCGGAACGCTGATCATCGCCGGGGCGATCGGGATGCGCCGGGTGCTGAGCGGGGGGCCCGGCGGTGTCCGGGTGCCCTGGCTGGTCGGGGTCTTCGGGGCTTCGTTCCTGCTCTGCGGGGTGTTCGCCGCTGACGCGGGCGCGGGATTCCCGGCCGGAACTCCGCAGGAGGCGGCGGGCTCCCTGAGCGCGCACGGAGTCGTCCACATGCTCGGCGGGATGATCGGCTTCCTTGCCTGGTGCGTCGCTTCGTTCATGCTGGCGCGGGTGTTCGCTGCCCGGGGGCAGCGTGGCTGGGTCCTCGCCTGCCGCCTCGTGCCGGCGGGAATACTCGCGGGGTTCGCGGGATCCTCGGCCACGGTGCTGGCCTTCACGGCCGGTGCGGGGCTCGGCCTGCTCTGGCTCACCGCGGTATTCGCCCGGCTGTTCATCACGGCCCCGGCGCCCCGGTTGTTGTAAGGGATACCGAAAGAGTCAGGTCACTTGCGGGCCGGACGAACATAAAGAAACAATCCAAGATCATCAACGATGGACCGAAAAGGACAAGGCGACATGAAGGAACCGGTCAAGGGCCCTGCCAGCTACTTCCCGTCGATCGAGAAGAAGTACGGACGCCCCGTCGCGGAATGGAAGGACCTGATCCGGTCCTCGCCGCTGACCAAGCACATGGAGCTCGTCTCCTGGCTCAAGGCCGAGCACGGACTCGGCCACGGCCACGCCAATGCCCTCGTCGCGCACACCGTTGCCGAGGACAGCGGCAAGTGAGCGGTCCTCACACCCGCTGAGAACCCCCGCTGGAGAGTTCCGCCGGGCGCCGCGCTGAGTGCTCCCGCTCAGGGCGGTGTCCCCGGGCGCGAGCACCGGCGGCACTGTACGAGCCGCCGCCCCGCCGCTGGCCCCTGGCGCGGACCAGGCCGAGCCCGCGCTCCGCGTCCCGGCCGCCCGACGGTGCGCCGTGGGGTCAGGGCGGAGCCAGTGGCCTACGGCGGTCCAGCCGAGGAGCCGAAGTCCGCCGCCCATGTCCAGCGGCGCACCGGCCGCCGCCCGGCGCGAGCTGGTCAGCGCCGGAGCCAGCCGTGCCGCGATTTGCGCCCGGACATCACCGACCGTACCGAGGCGGATCGCCGGCAGGTCCGGCGCGGGCAACTTCGTGGACCGGGGCATGAAACGCCGCAGCCCGGCCCGCTGCTCCAGGACCTCGACGACCTCCGGCGCACCGGTCACGTCCCCGGCCGCACCAGCCACACCACGATCGGCGGCGCGGCTTGCCCCTGGCGCGGCGATCATCAGATCGATCACCGCGATGCGGATCACGGCTTCGGCGCGGTAGGGGTGGACGTCGTAGACGCCGGCCGGGCGGCGGTGGTTCATGAGTAGGCCGAAGGGAAGCCGCCGACTCGCCCGTGAACCCCCCGAACTGGCGTGAGACCTGATCGTCCTCCCGCAGTCAGATCCCGCAGGGCCAGACGGTGACGTGGTCCCGTACCACACGAACCTCGACCCACGATCCGTCCGCACCTTCCGGCAGCGGCGGGTCGGCAAGATCGAACAGGATCTGCGTGCCACCCACGTCCAGTGCGGCCCCTCCGTCTTCGAAGAGGCCGAGCTGCCCGCGAAAGACGATGAAGTCGCCGTCTTCCAGCAGCTCGGAGACACCGGAGGCACTTGGCCAGGCGTTCACCGTCCAGGCGATGTCCTCATCCACGGACCACTCAATGTGGTGTTCTCGCCCGACTGCCTCAGGGGCTCCCCGCCACGGCACCACAACGGTGCCCACCGCCGCATACACGCGGACGGCCACCGGCCTCCACGGGGCGGGCCGCACTGCGCCTAGGGTGACCAACACGCCATCATCCTCTACTGACTTACCAAGCACCTTCGCCGGGACACAGTGCTCTCTTACGGCGATTCATGCCCGCGCGGGGCACGCGCACCGTCGGCCTCGGTCTGCCTGGAGAGCCGCACCCAGGTGCCGGCGACCCGATGCCGGGAGTCGTGAGGCTCCAGCCCTCGCGGACGACGGCGAGCCGCCACGCCCGCTGGTCCGGCCGTCGCACAGCACGGGATGGCCGTCGCCGTCGCGGGCATGGCCCTGTGCCCCGGCACCGTACTCGATGCCGTTGTGTAAATCCGCGCCGGTGTCTCGGATTCAGGGTGCCTCAGGCCGCACGGGACGCGATGCGTTCGCCACCGATGGCCGGGAGCCGAAGCGCAGGACGGCCACGGCCGCCTGCCCGGCGCGGATAGCCTGCGCCAATGAAGTGGACTCAGCGGGCCGCGGGCGTGATTGTCGGCTCAGCGGTGGGCGACGCGCTGGGCGGCCCTTTCGAGTTCGGTCCACGGGGAGCGTTCTCGGCGCGGTTTCCCGCTCCTGGCGCCGGTGACGAGATGTGCGGAGGCGGTGGCTGGGATGCCGGAGAGGCGACGGACGACACGCAGATGGCCGTCCTGGTCGCTGAGTCGCTGCTGGAGCGCGGCGGGCTGGATCTGCCGGACATCTTCGCCCGCTTCCAGCGGTGGGCGGCAGCAGAACCGAAGGACATCGGCTTGCAGACCGGAGACGTCCTGACCAATGGCATGCCCTGGGACCTCGCCGCCGCGATCCATTTCCAGGTCAGCCAGCGAGCAGCGGGAAACGGTGCCTTGATGCGGGCATCGACCTCCGCGGTCCACTTCGCCGCCGCCGGCCAGGAAGCCACCATGGAAGCGGCCCGCAGGATCGCTGCCCTGACCCACGGCGACCGCGCGGCCTGGGAAGGCACCGCGATCTTCCACGAAATCATCCGCGTCGTGTTTGAGGACACCGACCCTCTTGCCGCGCTCCCGGACATCCTGGCCCTTGTCCACCCCGACCACCGTGGCCGATACGCCACTGTCCTCGCGCCCGACTGGCATCCCGATCAGGCGACCGAGTTCAACGGTGCTGTCTGGCCCTGCCTGGGCTCCGCGGTCTGGGCCCTGCGCACCACCGACGGCTTCGAAGAAGCGGTCCGCGCGGCGATCGACCTCGGCGGCGATACGGACACCGTCGCCGCGGTGACCGGGGGTCTCGCGGGGGCTCGCTACGGGTTGGACGCCATTCCCGCCCGCTGGACCCAGCAGCTCCGTGTTCCCCTCCCCGGATTCGGCGAACGGGTGCTGTACCTGGCGGATCTGCTCCACCTTGCACACCGCCTCGGAAGCTGAACCGGGTGCTGCTCCGCGCTGGCACACTCCACGCACATCAGCCCCAGCGTCGGTCACCCGACAGGTGGCTCTGCCGGAAGGATGAATCGATCAGCGTCACCATCGAATCCGAGCGCCGGATGACCAGGGGCATCCTCCGGAGGCGTCAGCACCGGCCTGCCCGACCGGCACCCGGTCTCCGCTTCGAGTTCGGCGTTGCGTGGGCTCAGCGCCCGGATGTGGTTGGCGCAGGTGGCGAAGGTGGCGCGCGCCCTTCCCGTTGCCCGGCGGTGCATGGGGGAGCACGGCATCGGTCAGCTCTTCCGAGGCGGGTGATGTCCGCCGTCAGGTGTCCGTCCGCGGGCGGGGTGCGCCCGGTGTCCGGAGTGGTCCGGTGATGATCTTCACCAGGGGCGCGCGGTAGCCGAGTCGTCGGTGACGACGGGGAGAAGCGCGACGGCCTGGTGGACACCATCGAGCACGGCGCATGCGGCTTCCTCGCCGGTGAGTTCGCGGCCCTTGAGGGCCCGGTCGCGCAGTTTGTGCCGTTTACGGTCGTCCGTTCCGTCCTTGGTGGGCGCGCAGTCGGGGCCGGTTCTCGGACTACGGGGGGAGGGGGTCTTCCGCCCCTGGGCTGTTCACCCATCTCCGGCCGGACCACCGATCAAGCCGACCGCCGCGCGGCCTGCGGCACTGCAGTCGCGTCAGGGCATGTTCCAGGCGGGGGTGTTCGCATACCCGGAGGCGACCGGAACGGCGAACGTGTCGAGCGGCTCGGTGAACCACGAGGGGTGGACGGCGGCACCCATCACTCGCTCCATCAGCGCGAAGATCTTCACACCCCAGAGCTCCGTCTCGTCACTCGTATCGATCAGCCCCTGGCACCACTCGGCATCCCAGCGTGGATCTCCCGCCCGCAGCGGATGGACCGGTCCGTAGTGCTCTTCGTAGACCACCAGCTCGCCGTCCACCGCGTAGTGGACGGTATCTCCTCCGTTGATGTCGATCTGCACGCTGAAGCACCTGCCACCGCGCGACAGATCGCGAAGAACCCCCGGAATCGCAGTCGTGTAGCCAGCGGATTCCACCACGAACACCAGGTCGCCGAACATCCCGATCCCGACCAGATCCACGTCCCGGTCAACGCGAGCCGTCTCGTCGGCGGCCTGTCGTACCGTCAGGCGTCGACCGGACTCCGGAGCGCCGCGCAGTCGGCGGATCACCTCGTCCCGCCCCACGCCGGCGACTACCGCGACGGTGGGCAGGAGGTAGTCCTCCTCCAGCTCGTCGATCCAGGCGAAGCGCTCCTCAGCGTCTTCCGCAACCGTCAACGCATCCATGTCGGCCTCCAGCCCGCGGCACGCCCCGGAGCCTGGGCGGCCCGGCCGAGCTCGCCAGGTGCCAGCCTCACGTACTCCACGATCACGCCCATGTGCCGCAGCATACGCGGAGGACTCTGGCAGTCCTCCGTCGCTTCACGGGCCCGCCTGCCGTACTCGGGGGACAGGTCGCCGCGTCAGGGACAGGGACGAGTTCCGGCACCTCATCGAGATCGCTCGCTCGCAGGCTGAGGAGCGCGGCACTTTCGGCCAGGCGCTGGTCGCCCCGCTGGCTGCCCGTCCGAAGACGGCGATCTCGGAGTTACGGAAGCGGTGCAGATCACCCATCACTGTTGTGTGCAGGGGCGAGCTGTCAGTGAGGGCGGAGATCCTGCATCCATGAGCGAACTGGTTGAGCACGTCGACGAGCACGACCGTGTGCTGAGGATCGTCGAACGGGACGAGGCGGTGCGTGAGAACTGGCCGCATCGCATCGCGGCGACGATCTGCCGTGATCACGGAGGCCGGATCCTGGTGCTGCGGCGCTCCGAGACGTTGTCCCGGTTTCCGGGCTCCTACGACGCGATGGTCGGCGGGGCCGTGGACGTGGGCGAGTCGTACGAGGAGGCGGCGGTCCGCGAGCTGGCCGAAGAGCTGGGGGTTCGTGCGCCGGTGCGCTTCCTGTTCAAGATCTTTTATCGGGAGGGAATCAGCCCCATCTGGCTCGGGGTGCATGAGGCCGTCATCTCGGAAATCCTGGTCCCCGACTCGGGTGAGATCGAATGGCACGACTGGCTGACCGTGGCTGAACTGCGCGAAGCCGTTGACGAATGGTGCTTCGTTCCGGGAGGGCGGGAGGCGCTGCGCCAGTACATGGAGTCCGGGTACGGCAGCGGTGCGAGCGAACGGGCAGCCGGATGAACGGCGATGCGGTCGCCTCGGTTCAGGGTGATCATTTCAGCTACAGGCCCCGATGACGGTGGTCACCCTGGCCAACTCGAACCGCCCGGACCACACCGCTCGGACCCGCGAGCCGCACCACCCTCTGCGCTGGCGCCATACCGATGCCCGCCACCCCGACCTCTTGGCCGCCCAGCGCCGCGAACGAGCCCGCATCCGCAGCGAGAACGGCCTCCGCTGGGCGACCGGCCGTTGGCCGCGGCCTGAGGCTTCCCGCCATGACGGCCTACTCGGCCATCTCCTCGGGAGAAAGACGAGTGATCTTCTTTCCGGCTTCGGTCTCGACCAGGGTCAACGCGCCAATCCAGTTCCCGTCTTCGGGATACTCCCAGTTGGTGGCGTCTTCGAGAATCGCCGGAAGCTGAACACGAGGCACCAGCTCGCCGGGCTGGAAGCCGTTCTTGCCGGCGGGGGAGGTCCACGGCGCGAGTCGGCGGACCTCGATCCACCCACGATCGATGAGAGCGAGCAGGATTCCCGCCAGCTCGCTGACCGGTCGGGACTGGTCGGCTTCGTCGAGATCGCCCCAGACGCCAGGCAGGATGTCGATCTCATAGGAATTGACCATGAAGGCTTCTTCAGACGTGGTCAATGCATCCCACTCTTGTTTGCTCACTCAGCAATCGTCGCAGAGCCGGAGCGCGACAGGCTCCCTGCATGGCTGACCGGACCAACCCAGCCCGACGCGGAGCTCACCCTGACCGCCGGGACCTGGTGAGCCTGCGCGGTCACAGCACTACAGAACAGCTCTGCCGACCCCTGCGCCGTGCGCGTGGTGCAACCGGCGGCGCATCCTGATCGGTCGGACGGCCGGAGGGAGCTTCCTGCGCGGGGCCTGCTCGCTCCTCGACGAACCAGGCGAGCGGTGTCCACCCTGCGGTGCGTCGGCAGACCGCTGCGCCGACCGCCGCTACCCGCGGCGCCTGGCCTGCCGACCGCATGTCGCTATGCCCGTGGTGTGGTTGGTCTGGTTGCCGGTGTCGTGCTTCCGTTGCGTCGCTCGCGGTGGCGGGCCACCGCGTCATTGTTGGCGCAGCGCACTGAGCAGTAGGTGCGTCTGCCGTTGCGGGAGGTGTCGACGAATGCCAGCGCGCAGTCGCGTCGTGCGCAGCGACCCAGCCGCTCGGCGTCGGCGGAGCAGATGACGTAGGCGAGTCCGGCCGCGGTGATGGCGCGGATGTGTGCGGCCGGGTCGGCGCCGGGGGCGCTGTAGTGCAGATGGGGCCGTCCGTCGTGCAGAGAGATACGGGGGCGGCTCGAAGCGTCGGCGAGGAGCGCGTTGACCGCGTCGCACCGCTCGTCGAGGTCCTGTCGCCCGAAACATACGGCCAGGCGCCGGCTCCATGTCCAGATGGCCTCGGTCTGCGTGGGGGTGAGCGTGCGGTTCACCACGCCGTGTGCGGCCAGGATCGGTTCCAGCTCTGCGGAATGCGGTGCTTCGGTCAGGTTGACCAGGTCAGCGGCAAGCCGGGCGGCTTCACCGCCGTAATGGTTGAACTGCATAAGTCCATTACATCATCGTGTGGACCCGGAACGCACCGGAGCGGCGGGCTGAAGCGCCGTAGGGCCGTCGTGGCCTGCCGGGCGTCACCGGATATGACGAGATCTCGGAGGCATGATGGTGAGGGCTGTCCGCTTGCCGTGGCAGGGGGCCGCGACGGCGCCGGTGTTGATGCTGGTCCAGATCGCCAGTCTTCAGGCAGGCTCGGCTGTCGCCAAGGAGGCCTACGCGTCCGTCGGCCCCTCGGCTCTGGCCGGTATGCGGCTGTTCTTCTCCGCAGTGATCCTCTGGCTGCTGGTCCGGCCGTCGCCGCGCAAGGTCACGGCGGTGCAGTGGCGTGCGGTGATCCCGCTCGGCCTGGCCCTGGCGGCCATGAATGTGGCGTATTTCCAGGCCATCAGCCACCTGCCGATCGGCGTGGCCGCGACCGTGGAACTGCTCGGCCCGCTCGCCTTGTCGATCGCTCTGTCCCGCCGACTGGAGCATCTCGCGGTGGCGTTGCTGGCACTGGCGGGCGTACTGCTGCTGACGGGCCCGGGTGCCTTGCTGCCGACCGCCGGGCTGGTGCTGGGAGGTGCCGCCGCGCTGTGCCGGGCCGGGTATGTGGTGCTGAGCCGACGGGTCGGACAGCTGTTCCCCGACTGGACGGGCCTGTCGCTGGCGCTGGCCTGCGGTGCCTGCGTCCTGGCCCCGGTCTCCGCTGTCACGGACGGTGCTGCGGTGGCTGCCCACCCGGCGGCTCTGCTCACCGGTCTCCTTGTGGCTCTTCTGTCCTCGCTGATCCCGTACGCGCTGGACATGACGGTGCTGCGGCGTATCGATGCCCGTGCTTTCGGGGTGCTTCTCGCGCTGAGCCCGGCCGTGGCGGCGGCCGTCGGTTTCCTTCTGCTGCGCGAGCAGCTGACCGTACGCCAGGTGGCGGCGATCGCGCTGGTCGTTTTGGCCGGTGCCTGGTCGGTGCGGCGGGCTGGACGGCCTTTCGCGCCGGAGGCCCGGACCGGCACCCCTGACAGCTGAACCATCTGATCGATGTAATGGTTGAAGTGTTATAGACAGTGACAGCATGTTGGTGGCATGACATCCGTACCCTCGGCCACCGTCACGCCGTCACCGGACCGCTGCCCCGTCTGCCATGAGCTGGCTGAAGGGGCAGCGCGGTGGTGGACGCTGCGATCCCGCCACCGCACGTCCGAGGGCGAGGTCGAGTACTGCACCGGTGGCTGCGGGTGCCTCGTCGTCCTGGTCAACGGCGACATGCTCAAAGCTCTCCCCGCCCTCCGTCGGTGATGCGATTCATGACGACACCTGCCCGAGTTTCGAGGGCGCCCTCGAACTGATCGGACACCGCTGGACCGGTTCGGTCCTCCAGGCCGCAGCCCAGGGCGCCCGCCGCTTCGGCGAGTACCGGGCGCTGATCGTCGGCGTCTCCGACCGGCTGCTCTCCCAGCGCCTGAAAGAACTTGAGGCGGCTGGCCTGATCGAACGCACCGTCATCCCCACCACGCCGGTGCGGATCCGCTACCAACTGGCCCCGGACGGCCAGGATCTGGTGGACCTCCTGCGGCCGCTCGCTCAGTGGAGCATGCGCCGAGGCGCCCGCCCCCGGGGCACAGGACGGATCCCGGCGGCGTGCCCCCCCCGGGGGGCAGCGACCCCGCGC
This sequence comes from Streptomyces sp. NPDC058195, assembly GCF_042883525.1. Classification (NCBI taxonomy): domain Bacteria; kingdom Bacillati; phylum Actinomycetota; class Actinomycetes; order Kitasatosporales; family Streptomycetaceae; genus Streptomyces; species Streptomyces sp. NPDC058195. The sequence continues at coordinate 51,146 of NZ_JBHVVM010000028.1, read as the reverse complement.
CCAAGCGAAGACTCCGAGCCGGTCTGCTCCTCGTTGTCTTCGTCGAGCCCGCCTGCGGCCGGGTCGTGCAGCGGTCGCAGGCCGTCGGCGGCCGGAGTGGCCGCGGTGAAGCTGTAGCGGCCCAGGACATTGAGGTTCTTGTGTTTGAGCCAGTGCTCTGACCACGTAGGTTCGCCCGGTTGGGTGTCCGAGCGGTTGGGTGAGCGGTGACGTCCGGTCCGATCGCTGGGGGTGCGGTGGCTGAGCCTGCCCGTGTGCGCGGGTTGACTGGGCAGGAGGGGCAGAGGCTGCAGCAGATCGTGCGCCGGGGCAGCACCAGCTCGGTGCGCTACCGGCGCGCGATGATGTTGCTCGCCTCGGCTGGCGGGAGCCTGGTGCCGGTGATCGCGAAGTTGGTGCAGACCGACGAGGACACGGTTCAAGACGTGATCCATCGGCTCAACGAGATTGGTCTGGCCTGCTTGGACCCTCGGTAGGCGGGAGGCCGCCCCCGCCTGCTCAGTCCTGACGACGAGGACTTCGTCGTGCAGACGGCCACCACCCGCCCGACCAATGCTTCCACGGCTGCTACTCCCCGTCGGTGACGACACTCTGTGGGCCGTCAACCGCAGGAAGAAGGGCGCTGTGAACACCGTGGCCGTCCTGAAGCCGATCCGCGCGGCCCGCCCGGACAGTGCCCCGATCTGCGTCCTCCTGGACAGCCTCTCCGCTCACCAGGGCAAGACCATCCGGAGCTGGGCAAAGAAGAAGCGGGTCGAGCTGTGCTTTACCCCGACGTACGGGCCCTGGGCCAACCCGATTGAGGCCCGCTCCGGACCATTGCGGCAGTTCGCCATCGCCAACTCCCACCATCCCACCCACACCGCACAGCCCCGATTCCTTGCACGCCTACCTCCGCTGGGGCAACGCGAACACCCGCCACCCTGACGTGCTGGCCGCCCAGCGCCGCGAACGCGCCCGTGTCCGCAGTGAGAAGGGCATCCGCTGGGGTGGCCGAAGACAGGCGGCCGCTGCCTAAAACTGTCCGCACACCCCGGCGGCCACGCACTACGGTGGGATACATGTCGGAGCTCTCCGTGCGGGATTTCTACGACGATCTGGCCCGCGACTACCACCTGTTGTTCCGGGACTGGGACGCGAGCATGGCCTACCAGGCCGAGGTATTGGGCGGGCTCCTGCGCCAATCTCTCGGCGCAGGACCGCACAGCGTGCTGGACTGCTCGTGCGGGATCGGAACCCAGGCCATCGGCCTGGCTCTGGCCGGGCACCAGGTCATCGGCAGCGACCTGAGCCCGGTCGCCGCCGCGCGCGCCACCACCGAGGCGGCGGCCCGGGGCAGCCTGCTTCCGACCGCTGCGGCCGACATGTGCCAACTGCCTTTCAAAGACGCATTATTCGACGTCGTTCTCTGCGCGGACAACTCGCTCACGCACCTGCTCTCCGGGCCAGATCTCCGGGCGGCACTCCTCGGCATGAGACGGGTACTCCGAGACGACGGACTGTTGATGATCACAGTCCGGGCCTACGACGAGACGCGCCGGACCAGACCCACGGCGACACCTCCCCAGGTCACGGAAACACGCGACGGCCAAGCGATCACCTTCCAGCTGTGGCACTGGCACGAAGACGGCGAGCGCTACGACCAGGAGCACTTCCAGCTCATCCCCGCGGAGAACACCTGGCATGTCCGAGTCCGCCGGAGCACCTGCTGGGCACTGACGACGCCACAGCTGACAGAGTTCGTGGCTGAAGCCGGCTTCACCGGCATCACCTGGCACAGTCCGGCCTCCAGCGGGTACTACCAGCCCGTGCTCACCGCACAGCGCGCTCCCTCAGCGCCGTAGCCCAGACATCGGCTCCGCCCTGCCTGGCTTTCCGTTCATCCATGCCAAACCGGTGAACGTTGCCGGTCAGAGACTAGGAAAAAACCTGGTGGATGGAGGCCGCCCCCGCCACACTCCCAGCCATGCCCACAACTGAAGTGCTGGTCATCTGTGGTCCCGCGGGTGTAGGCAAGTCCTCGACCGCCTACGAGGTCGCTCGTCGCCTCACCGAGCTGAACGTCTCCCACGCTCTGATTGATTCTGATGAACTGGACCGCGTCCATCCCTGGCCACCAGCGGGGCAGGAACCCAGCGAGCTGGCCCGTCGCAACCTCACCGCGCTCTGGGCCAACTTTGCAGCCTTCGGCCACACGCGGCTTCTCATCACGGGCGTGTTCACCAATCTCGGCAGCGAACTTCCCTGGATCTCCGACGCCGTCCCCAACGCCGACATCACGTCCATCCGCCTGATCGCTGGCCTCCCCACCCTCAAGGCCAGGATCGATCGCCGAGAGATCGGTTCAGGCGCCAGCGACCAGCTCCGCCGGACGATCCAGCAGCTTGACCAGATGGGGCAATCGGACCCGGCCGACACACAAGTCATCGACACGAGTGACCAGCAAGTCAGCGACGTCGCGATCCGGATCATCAACGCATGGCTGGGTAAACCGAACACGCAGTCATAGAGCTATGGCCAGGTAGGAGCGGCGGGTTACCCCGCCGCCGCTCTCACGACCGTGCGAGCCACTCACCGCGGCACACGGCTCACGCAAACCCACAGGGCGATTCGGGAGGGCTGTGCTGTGCCCCTGCGTTGGCGGATGGGGCGTCCACGGCGGCAGGAAGCGTGTACGAGCCAGGTCCCCTCGTCGTTTGACCGCGATCCCGCTCTCCCATGGAGATCGAGGTAGTCGGCCGTGATCGCCAGGCGGGCGTCCGTGGCCACGGACGCCGCGCGCAGAAGCGCCTCATCAATTCCCAGCGGGGGCGGTCCCGGACGCAGCAGGGCTCCGCACGCCGGGCCAAGGCCCGCCAGCGTGACGCCCGCCCGTCTTCACCAGGAAGTCGCAGTCCGGCGCGACACAGCACTGCACATGGTGACGAAGCAGCTCGCCATCCGTTGTGCCGTCGTCGCGATCGAGGACCTCAACGCCGCGGGCATGACCGGCTCCGGGCACCACAGCGGCCCCCGGCCCGAAGGTCAGGCGGGAGGCTGGCGTCAACCGGCCCGCCCTGGGCACCGCCCCCGGCGAGCTGTGCCGCCAGCTCACCTGCACATCTTCCTGGTGCGGTTCCCGGCTCGCGGTCCTTGACCGCTGGTGGCCGTCCAGCAAGACCTGCTCGGCCTGCGGATGGCAATACCCACGTCTGACGCTGGCCGACAGGGCGTTCCACCGTTACGCGTGCGGACTGCGGACCGACCGCGACACCCACGTCACCCGCAACATCGCGGCCCACGCCGTCCTCGACGGTCTGTCGGACTTCCCGGCCCTCGGGCCGGGAAGCAGGAAGCGAAGAAGTGGGAAGGCGCCGGACCCACCAGCCCGGCGCCACCTCGGCGGAGCAGTCTACCGACGTCCCCCAACCCACACCAAGAACAGGAAAAACCGCTCTGAACGCCCTGGCCACGAAGGGGTCTGACCAGGCGTGTGAGGGACGACCGCAGGAGCCAGCCCTGCCCCGCCCCGTCTTCGTCCCCTCATCTCAGCGGGACGGCCGAACGACATATGAGGAGAAGAGAACGAGTACCTGTTTCTGATCTCACTTCGAGGTGCTTCCGGTGGTGGCCTGATTACGGGATGGAGGGTGATCCGATTCACTACGCTGAGCGCTTTCGTACCTCAGGAGGCTCGGTTGGTACGGCGGAGCACGCTCGGGCAGGACTTCCGGCGGCTGTGGGGCGCCTACGCGGTCAGCGCAGCGGGCAGCGCCGTCGGCATGGGGGTGCTGCCGCTGATCGCCCTCCTGGTGCTGGACTCCTCGGCGTTCCAGGTTTCTGTGCTCGCTGCGTTGTCCGCGGTGGCCAGCGCGGTGATCGCTCTACCGCTCGGTGCGCGTATCGAGCACCGGTACAAGCGGCCGGTCATGGTCACCGCCGACCTGGCCCGCTGCGCGCTGCTGGCAAGCATTCCGGTCGCCATGGCGTTCGACAAGCTCACCTTCACCCAGTTGTGTGTCGTCGGCGTTCTTCAGACGGCGGCTTCCGTCGCCTTCGACGCGGCGAGCGGGGCACACCTGAAGGCACTTGTCCTGCCCGAACACCGCCTTCGTGCCAACAGCCACTTCGAGACAACCAACTGGATCAGTGTCAGCGCCGGCCCGCCCATCGGCGGGCTCCTGATCGGAGCACTGGGCGCGGCCGCCACCCTGGTGGTCGATGCACTGTCCTTCCTCGGATCAGCCCTGGGGATCCGTCGCATCCGGCAGTCAGAACCAGTGCCACCGGCCCGCGCCGCCACCGCTCACCTGGGCCGCGACATCGCGGCCGGCTGGCAGTACCTCCTGCGCCACCCAGGACTGCGTCCGCTGTTCTTCAACGCCCTGCTCTTCGGCGGATCCATCATGATGGCCTCACCGCTGATGGCCGTCCTCATGCTGGAAGACCTCGAACTGGCACCGTGGCAATACGGACTCGCTCTGGGGCTGCCGTGCCTGGGCGGCGTGCTGGGCTCCCGTCTGGCCCCGCTGCTCACCCGGCACTTTGGGCAGCGTCGCATTCTGCTGCTGTCCGGTGTTGCGCGCACGCTCTGGATGATCCTCATGCCTCTGACGCCGTCCGGTGCCCTCGGCGTGTTCGTCATCGTGGCAGCCGACTTCGGCCTGCTTCTCTCTGCCGGGGTTTTCAATCCGTCTTTCACCACGTACCGGATGGCGGCCACACCGGACGCCTTCATGTCCCGCGTCAGCACCTCCTGGTCTGTCGGCTCGAAGACATGCCAGGCAGCCTTCATGATCACCGGTGGTTTCATCGGTGCCGCGGCCGGGGTCCGCGGCGCTCTGCTCATCGCCGGCCTGCTGTGCATGGCGAGCGCGCTGCTCCTGCCCTGGCGGAAAGCGCACATCTCCACCGAGAGTGTTCCGGCGCCCACGACGGAAGCGATGCCGTCCCCGGCCACGGACAGCCCATCCGCATAGTCATTTCGCCGGACCGCAGTGACGCGACTTCGTCGGGAGTGGGAGAAGTGGTGCTTGGACCACCGTCCGGTGGAGCTGTGCCTGGAGACGGCCTTGCGGCCCGATCGTTGCCGGTCACGGCCCACTGGAGCGGTGCGCGACCAGCCAGAGAAGACCCAGGATCCGTCTGCACCCCGGCAGGCGCCTGCGGTCCCGAATGCTTGGCGGACACCACCGGTGCCCCGTGGGGGCATCCGGGAGGCTGCTCCCATGGGGCGCAGCGACCCGCTCGCGTGCACCGACCGGACCGGCTGGTACAACTGCCATCGACCCCGTACCGGCATCGCGGGCCACACACCCGCCAGCCGCGTCACCAACCTGCCCGAACAGCACACCCAGGTCGCTTGCGTCGTCATCTCGGCGGAGGCGACGTCGTACACCTTCCGGTTCCAGGAGAAGGACCCGTTCGTGACAACGCTTTCAGAGATCACGGCCCTGCTGGGCGAGCCCCGGTTCAACTGGTCGGACCCCGCGCCCTGGGACGGGCTGGAGCGGGAGCTGGGTGTCGAGCTCCCCGCCGACTTCCGGGAGATCACGGACGCCTACGGTTCGATCGAGATCAACAAGCAGCTCTACCTGGAGCACCCCGCCGGTCACCTTCTGCACAGTCTGGGCAGGAGCGTCAGAGACGATCTCGCGTTCTGGCGCGAGGAGGACATGGCGGAGTTCTTGCCGAGCCCGGTCGGGGCTGACCAGGGGGAGCTGATCCCAGTGGCGTCGGCGACGACGGGCGAGGCGGTCTTCCTCCGGGTGCCCGACAGCCCGTCAGCGCTCTGGCGCGTCGTGGTCCAGGAGTTCGACAGCCCGGCCTGGACGCTCTACGAGATGACGTTCGGCGAGTGGCTGCTGGCCTATCTCAAGGGCCGGGACGTGACCCTGTGCTCGCGGAACCTCGCACCCGACGGTCCGTTCTACACGTTCCTGCCCTGAGCGTGAGGCGCCGTGCCCCCGCCCTCCTCCGCACGGCGCGCCATGGCCCGCAGGAGGAGGGCGGCCGTAATGCCCGCGACCGCCCCGAAGACCAGGGCGGCGGTGACGTGGTCACCGAGGCCGTCCGCCAGGGGCACCAGCCCCTGGTAGAAGTCCGTCCCGCCCACGGCCATCCGCACGGTCTGACAGGCCAGCAGCCCGAGCACGGTCGCGCACACCGCTCCCGCCGCCATCGCCGGGACGGTGGCCCGGGTGAGCAGCGCGGGCAGGTGCCGCAGCGCCCACCACACCAGGACGAGCAGCAGTGCGTCGACGGCCCGGTACAGCAGCCAGTCGTCCACCGGCGCGCCCGCCGGACCCGACCAAGCCCCGAGCAGCAGCCACTGGCGCAGCAGTTCACCCGGCTCGGCCAGCACCCCGGTGCCCGGGTCGACCGCCTGGATGCGGGCGGCGACCGGCTGGTAGGAGAGGACCAGCAGCGACACCGCGATCACCACGGTCCCGGCGGTGGCGGCCAGGCGGGCGGCACGTGCCGGGACCACCGCCCGCGGAGCCGGTCCCGATGCCCTCGCGGTGATCCGGGCGATGGGCACCGCGGCGGCCGCCGCAACCAGTGCGCTCGCCAGGACGACCTGCCGGCCGCCGGACACCGTGCTCGCCAGCTGCGGCAGGAAGCGGAAACCGGCGTTCCCCCGCGAGGCGATCAGCCACGGCGCGGACACCGTCACCGCGAGAGTCCCGGCCACCAGACCCCAGGCCCACAGCGCGAGCGACGCGGCCGGTACGCGGCCGTTCACCGGCGGCAGCCTGCGGATCAGGAGCAGCGCCCCGGGTACGAAGAAGGCGAAGACCGAGGCGAACCGGATCTGCATCCCGGTCCGGTAAAGAGTGAGATAGCGGGCGCCGTCGTCCGCGCCGGGGAACCCGCCGATGTTCCGGAGCGCGGTCGGCGGGTCGTACGACCAAGGTGCGAACCAGCGCTCCAGGCCAGCGGTGGCCTGGCCGCCGATCACATCGGTCGCCCCCCGCAGATGAAGGACCTGCGCGCTGGACCCCGCCCACCACAGGAGCACGGTGAGGAGCAGCCCCGCTGCCACGGCCGGTACTGCCGCCTGCCGGTACGTCAACTTCCGGTCCTCTCAAGACTGTTCACTCAGCGCTTCCCTGGTTCTGGAGCGTACGAGCCGCCGGTCACGTACGGATCACAGCCGTACGTCAGCTTGTCCGGAAGGTGGTCCCGCACACGCGGTGTCCGTGTCTGGGTAGCGTCGTGCCCACGACGACAGAGGAGCTGACCATGAGGGAACGTGCTGTTCCGGACCGGGTAGCGGCGGCGGAGCGCATCGCCGCCGAGCTGGGATTCGAGAAGAGCTGCATCCGTGAGGTGGGCAGGCTGCTCCGCACGGCCGCCGCCGCGAAGCCGAACGGAGTGGTCGCGGAGAGCGGCACCGGCTCAGGAGTGGGCACCGCCTGGCTGCACAGCGGCCTCGGTGCCGGTGCACGTCTGGTCACCGTGGAACGCGACGGGGAACTGGCCCGCCGGGCCGCCGGTGTGTTCGCGGACGACGAACGGGTCAGCGTACTGGCCGGGGACTGGCGGCTGCTGGAACGGCATGCCCCCTTCGACGTCTTCTTCTGCGACGGGGGCGGCAAGCGGGACGATGCGCAGCGGGTGGTCGACCTGCTCGCACCCGGTGGCCTGCTCGTTCTGGACGACTTCACCCCCTCATCCCACTGGCCGCCCCGCTTCGAGGGCGAAGTGGACGAGCTGCGCCTCTTCTACCTCACACATCCGGACCTGGAAGCCGCCGAAGTGCTCACCACACCGACGAGTTCGGCCATCGTCGCCTCCCGGCGCGCGTAACGCGGCGGCGGTGTCAGTGCCCGCCCGGCTGCCGTGCCGTGCGGGAGCGCCGGTGGGCCGCCACGCGTTCGCGGGTGGCGCACCGGCGGGAGCAGTAGCGGCGCTCCGGTCCGCTGCCCTGCGTGAGGAAGACGTTCCGGCAGCCGGCCGACGCGCAGATTCTGCCGGGCGGCTGCTGCCGGTCCCAGACGAGGACCGTCAGGGCCACGCAGGACGAGGCGAGGAGCCACTCGTCCCAGGGCGCGTCGTCGTCCCGGTCGAGATGGGGATGCCACGGGGTGCCGTTCCCGTGCGAGGTCAGCCGGAGCGGACCGGCGTGTTCCCGCAGAAGGCGGTTGAGGGCGACGGCGGCTTCGTCGGTGGTCGGGGCGGCGAAGACCTCCCGCAGAAGGGCGGCGGCCGTACGCATCGTGGCGACATCGTGAGTGGTGAGGCCGAGGGGGTCCGCCTCTCCGTGGGCGCGGAGCACATCGGCGACTTCGGCAGGGTCCGGGGAGTCGTTGTCCAGAACGTTGACCAGTGCGGCCGTACGCCGCGCCATGGTCAGCACGGAGTGCCGGGTGGACCAGTCGTCGAGGGGGGCGGGCATGCGGGCAATGTAACGCATGTAGCGGAGTTTTGAGTTACTTACGTAACATCCCGGCCATGCAGAGGCGTTACCCCCTCCGGCTCTACCTGGCCGGAACCCTGGCGGCCCGTGCCGGAGACGAGATGGCGGGACCAGCGCTGTTGCTGACGGGATTCACGGCGGCCGGATCGTCCGGCGACGCGTCGTTGCTGCTCGCGGGCATCACGGTCTCCTCGGCGGTCGGAGGGCCGGTGCTCGGGGCGCTCCTTGACCGCGCGGAGCGGCCGGGACACCTGCTGGCCATGGCCCTGGTGCTGTACGCGGCCGGTCTGGGGGCGGTGCTCGCGGCCCTGGGCCGCCTGCCGTTCGCCGTCACCGTCCTGATCGCCGTCTGTACGGGGCTGCTGGGACCGGCGCTGTCGGGTGGGTGGACGGCCCAGCTGCCCCGCGTGGCGACGGGTGAGCGTCTGCCCCGGGCGAACGCGCTCGATGCCATGACGTTCGGCGCGGCGAGCCTGGCGGGCCCCGCGCTCGCGGGTGGCGCGGCGGAGCTGCTGGGCGCGCCGGCGGCCGTGGTGGTCGCGGCGGGGCTCATCGGGGTGGCCCTGCCGGCCGCGTGGCTGCTGCCCGCCGCACCCGCTCGTCCGACGCCGGGGCGCGGTCCCGGCCGGAGCGCCGGCCGGGGGCTTCGGACGGGACCGGTGAGCGGCGAGATCGCCGCCGGAGTACGGGCCATCGCCGGGAGTCCGCCGCTGGCCCGCGCCACCCTGAGCTCGGTCGTCTGCTGCGCGGCCCAGGGCATGCTGACGGCGTGCACCGCACCGCTCGGCGAGCACGTCCTGGGCAGCGCGGGCCGCGGGGCGATGCTGCTCTCCTTCGCGGCGGTCTCCGCTCTGGTGGTCAACGCCGTACGTGTACGGTTCCCGCGCCGCGCCGCACCCGCCACGGTCATCCGGGCTGGTGCCCTGGTTCAGGCGGCGGCCCTGGTGCTGGCGGCGTCGCTCCGGCCGGGCCCGCTGATCGTGGCGATGCTGCTGCTCGGGGCGGGCGAAGGCCCCCAGCTGACGGCCCTGTTCGCGGTCCGCCACGCCGAGGCCCCGGAGCGGCTGCGCGGACAGATCTTCACCACCGGCGCCAGCCTGAAGATCACCGGATTCGCCCTGGGGGCCTCGGCCGCCGGACCGCTCGTCCCCTGGTCCCTCCCCGGCACGCTCCTGCTCGCCGCGAGCGTTTCGGTCCTCGGCGGGATGGTGTCGAGCAGGGGCGGACGGGAGGTGCCGCGGTCTACGGAGCCGGGTCCGGCAGGACGTCCTTGACGAACACGATCCCGTCGGCCCCGGCCAGGTGCGCCGGGTCGAACGCGGCATAACCGTAGTAGGGGGACACCCGGGGCGCGGGGAGTGTGTCGCCGAGGGCGGAGGCCAGCTGGCCAGCGTCGACGACGCAGCGCTCCTCCGGGAGCGCGTACAGCATCCCTTCGAGGGTGTCCGGGGGCGGTGTGCCCACGCCCCGGTGCCGGATCGTGCCGAGCGCCGTGGCCAGGAACGCGTACTCCCTGCCCAGCCGGGCAGCGACCAGCGCGCCCGCGCTCCACCACTCCAGGGGCAGGCCGTCCATCCGCATCGTGCTCCGCTCCCGCTGGGCATGGCCGTTGTGGGAGTGGACGAGCGCCGGGCCCCGTTCGGCGACGGCGAGGAGATGGCCGGCCATCATCGAGTCCCGCAGGCTCACCAGGCGCGCCAGACGGTTCGGTGCGGGGTCGGCCATCCGGAAGTGGTAGCGCAACAGGCCGGTGGCGGTACGCGCGTACAGGCGTGCCCGGTCCAGGCCGTCCTGCGGACCCGTCGCGAGCAGCCGCGGCGTCTCCGTGTCGAGCAGCGCCACGAGTTCGTCGGCGAGCAGCCGCGGCGTCTCCGTGTCGAGCAGCGCCACGAGTTCGTCGGCGAGCAGCCGCAGCTCCTTGGCATCGGCCGAGCTTCCCACCGAGCGGTCCGGGTTCCTCATCGCCGCGGGTTCGGTCCACCGGTCGTCCGTGCCGAGCAGCCGGTCGAGGGTTTCCACGGTGCACGGGAGCAGACCGGCGTCCAGCCGGGCCGCGAGGTAGCCGTGGAGTGCGGTGAGCGCCTGCCGGGGGCTCGCGGCGCCGGTGATCTCCAGCGGACCGTCGAAACCGGCGAACCGGAGCCGGTCCTCCTCGGGCCGGCCGTCGTTGAACGCCCGCATCCAGCACACGAGTTCACGGTTTCCCGCCAACGCGCCCCAGCCGTGGCTGAACCCGTGTTCCATGACGGCGCCGAGGGTGCCCGTGCCCGCGGTGACGTAGTCGTCGACGACCAGGCCCCTCAGGCAGTCGCTCTCGATCGCGATCGTCCGGTAGCCCTCCTGCTCGACAAGCTGCCGGAAGAGGTCGTTGCGCAGCCGGAGAAGCGTGTCCTCCTCGTGGGTGGGCTCGCCCAGGGCGAGCAGCCGGGGCCGGTGTGCGAGCAGCCGCATGACAGCGGCGGCTTCGACGGCATGGGTGGTGTCTCTGATGTTAGTGACCATGCATTCAACGCTATCGTTGAAGTCTCGGTTGAGACTTGTTCGCTAAACCGGCAGGAGTTTGATGCGAAACCTTCAAACTGGCAGGAAGCTCAGGCCAGTTGATCTGGCGCGCGCGCACGGCCTGTCGACCCAGGCGGTCAGGAACTACGAGCGGGACGGCATCCTCCCGGCCGCGGACCGGACGCCCCACGGCTACCGCGCCTACACCGCGCTGCACGCCCAGGCCCTGCGGACCTTCCTCGCCCTGCTGCCCGGCCATGGCCACCAGCGGGCGGCGTCGGTCATGCGTGCGGTGAACAGCGGCGCGGCCGAGGAGGCGCTGCGCCTCGTCGACGAGAGCCACGCCCAGCTCCTCGACGACCGCGGAACCCTCCAGGCCGTGGAGAGCGCCCTGGCCGGACTGGCACCCACCACCACGCCCGGCCCCGGAACCGAGGACGTGCCCACCGTTCCGGGAGCCGGGGGCACGTTCATCGGACCGTTGGCCCGGCGGCTCGGCATCCGGCCCGCGACCCTGCGCGCATGGGAGCGCGCCGGTCTGGTGCGCCCCGGCCGCGACCCGAGGACCGGCTACCGCGTCTACCGGGCCGCCGACGTACGGGACGCCCGTATGACCCACCAGCTCAGACGCGGCGGATACCCCCTGGAGCGGATCGCCCCGCTGCTCTCCCAGGTACGGGAGGCAGGAGGACGGCAACCGCTGGAATCCGCCCTGCACGACTGGCACGGCCGCCTGTCCGCCCGTGGCCGTGCGATGCTCGCCGGGGCGGCCGAACTGGACGCGTACCTGCGGGCACATGAGGAAAGGGGCGGGTCAGGGGCGGCGGCGACCCCACGCGGAGACCAGGGGGGCGGTGGCGAGGTCCAGGCCGCCCGCGGTCACGTTCGCCAGATGACGGTCGATCTCCGCGTCGTCGGCGAGCCCCTCGCCCACCAGCAGGCCGCGGATCTGCCGTACGGTCGCGGCTTCGAGGACCGCGCAGGCGGGTGAGGTGATCGGGAAGTACGCATCGGCCCCGATCCCTTCCAGGCCCGCCTCGCGCAGCAGCCGGGGCAGCGTCCTGCCGTACGCGAGGTCCGCGCCGCGCCCGGCCATCAGGGAACGGAACCCGGCGCGCAGCCGGTTCGCGAGCGCCTGCTCGGGGCCGGACTCGTCCGGGCACAGCAGCGGTTGCAGCCCCGGGTCGGCGTCCTCCAGGAGCAGCCACCCGCCGGGCCGCAGCGCCTGGATCATACGGCGCAGCGCCTCGGCGCGGTCGGCGACGTGGACCAGGACCAGCCGGGCGTGGACGAGGTCGAAGCCACCGGGCGGCGGCGGGTCCGCCGCCACATCGTGACGCAGTACCTCGATCGCGCCGCCGCCGACGCCTGCGGTCCACGACACGTCGATGTCGGTGGCGACCACCGCGCCCGTCGGCCCGACCCGCTCGGCGAGCCCGAGCGGCACGGACGGGGATCCGGCGCCGACCTCCCAGCACCGCATGCCGTGGGTGATGCCGAGGCGGTCGACGTGCCGGAACGTCACCGGATCGAACAGCTCGCTGAGGGCGCCGAAGCGAATCCCGGCCTCCGATTGCCGGTTGTCCAGCAGGTAGCCCCGCCCCGCGGGCTGATCGGAGGCGCCGGGCTCAGCGGCGTCGTGTTCGGCCATGGGGCGATTCTCGCAGAGGAAGGGGGCCGTGCACCGGACGGCCGACCCGTCAGCCGGACCCCGGCGTACCCGGGCGCCAGCCCCGGCGGCGGGCCCGGGGGAAGGTGAACACGATGAAGCCCGTGACGAGCACGGCGGTCCCGGCGGCGGCGGTGACGGCGATCGCCGTGGTGCGGCCGTGGTGTTCCTCGGGCGGCGGCATGCGCAGTGCGGCAGGGCCCGGAGAGGGCGGTGCGGACGGGACGGCGGCGAGCGGGGCGGTCACGGCCGCGGCGGGGTCCACCGTGCCCGCGCCGACCAGCGCCCTGCCGGCCGGGATGTGATAGGCCGTCGCGATGAGCCGGTCGGTCAGTTGCGCGGGCGTCAGCTCCGGGTGCGCGGCGACGGCGAGCGCGGCGGTACCCGCGACGAAGGCGGTGGCCAGCTCGGCACCGTCTCCCGTGAAACTGCCCGTGCCGCCGGGGCCGATGCTCATGACGGCGGTGCCGGGCGCCGCCAGGTCGGGCGCGGTACGGGGGGCGAGCTTCTGGTCGGGCACGCCGCCCGGTCCGAGCGCGGCGACGGCCAGGACGTCCGGCAGCGCCGCCGGGTAGGCGGCCGGTGCGGGGGAGTTCCCGGACCCGGCGAGGGACCTGTTCGACGCGTACGCCGGGGCGATCACCAACGCGCCGCGCCGCACCGCGTTGCGTACCGCCGAGGCCAGTGCCGGGCTGCTCCTGGTCAGCGCGATCGGCACGTCGATGACCCGCGCACGGCGGGCGACGGCCGCGTCGATCCCGGCGGCGACGCTGTTCGCGGTGGCGGTGCCGTCCGCCGTCGTGGCGCGGACCGCGATGATCCGGGCCTCCGGGGCGACCCCCGCGAAGCCTGTCCCCGGGCGTGGCGCGGCGGCGATCAGACCCGCGACGAACGTGCCGTGACCGATGCAGTCGGTGCCGGAGGAGTCCGGGACAGGCGTGACACGGCCCGCCAGGGCCGGGCTGTGCCGGGCGTCCACGCCGGTGTCGACGACGGCGACGGTGGCCCCCGCGCCACGGGTGGTCTCCCAGGCGCGGGACGGGGCGATGTACTGCTGCGCCCACGGGACGTCGACGGGGCGCCTCTTCGACGGCTTGACGCATCCGCCGCCCTGCGGCGGAGCCGAGGAGATCCGGGGCAGGGCGGTGTCCGCCGCGGCGGGGGAGGCCGCCGCGAGCGGCCCCGCCACGGCCAGGGCGGCGGTCAGCAGCACAGGGAGCGCGTGCACCGCGGTGCGGGTCGGCCGGGTCATCGGGACGTACCCCCTTCCGTGGCCGGGGCCTCGGCCCTGCCGGGCGCGGCGGTCCCGGGGCGCGGGGCACGGCCCGGTGAAGCGCCGGGTGTCGCGGTGCGCGGCCTGCCCGTCGCACCGGGCGCGGAGGCCGCCGCACCCGGCACGGGGCGGGGAGCGGTGCGCTCCTGCCACGAGGAGGGGGCGGCGGACGCTCCGCCCCTCGGGCGGCGCGGGTCACGTACCGGGGCGGAGGCAGGGCCGGACGGCGCGCCGGCCGAACCGGGCGGAGTACCGGCTGAGCCCGAGGGCGCACCGGAGGAGCCCGACGGAGCGGTGGTGTTCCGGGGGCGGGAGGCGACGGGCGGCCGGGCGGTGCTTCCCGGGCTGGTCCCGGTCCCCTGGGCGTCGCTGATGCCGGACCCGGCGGTGGGGCGGGGCCGCGGCGCGGGCCGGACCGGTTCGTCCACCCGCCGGGGTACCTCCGTGGTGCCTTCGTCCAGCACCGCTCGCGGGCAGGCGGGGTTGAAGGATTCGAAACAGGTGGCGCACCGGCCGGTGTTGCGGTGCCTGCCCGTCGCCGTGTGTTCGTCCGTCATTCCGTCACATCCTCGGGAAGCAGCAGCCGCAACTGGTCCATGTCGGCGTCCGGGAGGAACGCGAGCCGCCCGGCCTGACGAGTCATCATCTGTTCGAGCACGGTGCGGGCGTAGCGGCCGTTGCCGAAGCTCGGACCCCGGTCGACCCCGGCGAAGTGGCGGCGCAGCGCCTCCAGCGTGGCGGGCGCGCAGGTGTAGCCGTCCCGGGTGCTCTGACGGTGCACGATCTCGACCAGCTCGTCCGCGTCGTACGACTCGAAGGTGACGGTGCGTCCGAAGCGGGAGGCCAGACCCGGGTTGGAGCCCAGGAAGCGGGCCATCTCGCCCTCGTAGCCCGCGGCCACCACGACCGTGTCGTCGCGGTGGTCCTCCATCAGCTTGAGGAGGGTGTCGACGGCCTCCCGGCCGAAGTCGGAGCCCGAGCCGCCCTCGGGCGTGAGGGTGTACGCCTCGTCGATGAAGAGCACTCCGCCCCGGGCCCGCGCGAACATCTCCTTGGTGAGCTGCGCGGTGTGGCCGACGTACCGGCCGACGAGATCGGCGCGGGAGACCTCCACCAACTGGCCGCGCGGCAGCACCGACATCGCGCCCAGGAGCTCGCCGTACAGCCGGGCCACCGACGTCTTGCCGGTGCCGGGCGGGCCGGTGAACACCAGGTGGTGGGCGATGGCCGGGGCGGGCAGTCCGGCCGCCTTGCGGCGGCGCGCGGCCGACAGCAGATTGACGACGTCGCGGACCTGCGCCTTGACCCCGTCCAGGCCGATCAGACCGTCGAGTTCGGCGAGCAGTCTGGTGAGGCGCTCGGTCTGGCCGCCTCCCGGACCGTCCTCGCCCGCGATGGCACCGGCCGCCTCCTCGCCGACGTCCGTGGGGAGGAGCACGGTCAGGTCCTCCTCGGTGATGTCCGGGGACTCGGCGAGACGGAACGCCTGACGGTCCACCATCTCCTCGAACACCTTGCGGGCCGCGCGGGCGTTGCCGAACGACTCGTCCCGGTGCATCTGCTCGAAGTGGTGGACCAGGGCCCGCTCGGTGTCCTCGCGGAAGGTGAACCGGTTCTGCTCGCCCTGGCGCTTCACGATGGTCAGCAGCTCGTCCGCCGAGTAGTTCTCGAACTCCAGCGTGCGGCTGAAGCGCGAGCCCAGACCGGGGTTGGACTCCAGGAAGCTCCGCATCTGCCGGGAGTACCCGGCGGCGATGACGACGACATCCTCGCGGTGGTCCTCCATCAGTTTGACCAGGGTGTCGACGGCCTCCCGGCCGAAGTCGGGCCCACTGCCCCCGTCCGCGGTGAGGGTGTACGCCTCGTCGATGAACAGCACTCCGCCCAGGGCCTGTTCGAAGACCTCCGTGGTCTTGATGGCGGTGCCGCCGATGATCTTCGCGACGAGGTCGGCACGGGCCACCTCCACCAGATGCCCGGAGCGCAGCACGCCGAGCGAGGCGAGGATCGAGCCGTAGAGCCGGGCGACCGTGGTCTTGCCGGTGCCGGGCGGACCGGCGAAGACGAGATGGCGGGCGGTGGCCGGGACGGGCAGCCCCATCTCGCGGCGCCGCCGGGCCAGCTTGTTGAGGTTGACCAGCGTCGCCACCTGTTCCTTGACGGCACGCAGTCCCACGAGCTCGTCGAGCCGGGCGAGCGGACCGGACGGCGTCCCGCCGTCCGTGCCGTCGGCCTCCGGTCCGGCGGCGCCGTCGCCACGTCCCCCGAGGGTGTCGGCCTCACCGTTGCCGTCGCTGGTCAGGCCATCCGCGGCGAGGCTGCCGCCGGGGGCGGTGTGGCGGATTCCGGCCCCGGCGTTTCCGGTGACGGTGCAGCCCGCGGCGCGTACGGGACGTTCGGTGGCGATCCGGAGGCCGTCGGCCTTGTTGTCGGTGAACTCGCACTCCGTCAGCTCGGCGGCGGCTCCGGCGCCGACGAGCGCGCCGTGGCTCCGGCTGCGCAGCACCCGGGCCCGGACGGCGGTCAGCCCGGCCCCGTCGCCGGTGACCGTGATGCCTTCGGTGCCGGAGTCCTCGATGAGGGTGTCGACGAGTTCGGGCGCGCACGTCCCGGCGGCGGCGAACCCGGCCGTCCGGCTGCCGCGGACAGCGACGTCCTGGAAGGCGGGGCTCGCCCCGTCGACCCGGATGCCGCACTGCGCGGCGTCGATGACCGTGGTCATCTCGATGCGGCCGCGCGCGTCGTCCCGGGCGTGCAGGCCGTGGCCCCCGGACTCGACGATCTCGACGTCGCGGAGCCTGGCCCGGTTGCCGCCGGCGAGGACGATGCCGTGGCCGCCCGACCGGTGCACGGTCACCCGGTCCACGCGGGGCGCGCTGTCGGCGTCGAGGAGGAGGCCCTCGGCCTTGCCGCCGGTGACGAACGTGCGCTGGATGGTCGGCGCGGCGTTGCCGCGTACCAGGATTCCGGCGGCGAGGGAGTTCTCGACCAGGCAGTCCGAGAGGGTGCCGCGGGCCTGCTCGATCGCGGCGATGCCGTTGCCGCCCGAGCCCCGGGTCTCCACGTTGTTGAGGGTGGGCGCGGTGGTGGCGGAGAGCAGCACACCGTGGGTGGTGCTGTCGACGGCGGCACAGCCGGTGAGGACGGGCAGCGCGGTGGAGGAGATGTGGAAGCCGATGGTGCAGCCGTTGGCGCGTACGTCGGTGAGCCGGGTGGTGGCCTGCTCCTCCAGGGCGACACCGGGCTTGGGGGTGCCGTCGACGGTGAGGCGCTCGACGGTTCCTCCCGCGCGCCCGTTGGCGAGCAGGCCGTTGCCGCGGGCGCCCCGGACCACGCAGTCACGGATCGCGGGCGCGGAGTCGTCGCCGAGCACCAGACCGGAGCTGCCGAGGTCTTCGAAGACGCAGTCCTCGACGACGCTGGGTTCGGGGGAGAGGTCGACGAACCCGGCGCCGGACGGGTTGGCGATGACGCAGTCGCGCATGGCGAGGGAACCGTGCTCGCGGGAGAGCAGCGCGGTCCACGAGCTGGCGAGCACCCGGCAGCCTTCCAGGGCGGCCTGCCCGCGTGGGACATCGACGACGGGGGCGTCCTCGTCACTGCCGCGCAGGATCAGTCCGGAGAGCTTGACGGCCTCGGCGACGACCTGCACGGCGCTGCCCGACCGGGGGGATATCTCGGGCGGGTCGTCGGGGTCGTCGGCGACGACGGTGACCATCTTGGTGATGACCAGGCACTCGTCGTAGCGGCCGGGGCGTAGCCGGATCACCCCTCCCGGCCGGGCGGCGGTGAGCGCCGGTGCGATGCCCTGGTACGGGTCCGTGACGATGGTCTGGCGGGCCATGGCGTTCCTTTCTCGTCGTGGTCGGCTCTCCGCCGGTTCCCCGGCGCCCGGCCCGTCGAGGGGGAGCGGCCGGGCAGTGTCCCGTGGAGGCCGCCCGCACCAGGGCGGCGGTGCGGGCGGCCCGCGCGCGGGGCCGAGGGGGCGGCGGGAGGGTGCCGGGCCGTCAGGACCGGTGTGCCGTCTGGATCTGCACCGTACGGCGGCGGGTGATGTACAGGCCCCGTCCCGCAGGCAGGATACGTGGCTTCGTACCGGCCACCACCTGGCCTTCCGCGGGCGGACAGCTCATCATCAGCACCGGGGTGTTGGCTTCCACCATGCGCCGCAGCAGCTGGTCGGACATCATCGCCCGGCCGGAGCCGTTCGCACTGCGGGCCACGACGATGTGCAGACCGATCTCGTCGGCCTGGGCGAGGAACTCGTGCAGCGCGCCGAACGGATCGCCGCCGCTCAGCCCGCTCGTGGAGACCAGTTCGTGGTCGTCGACGAGAAGGAACAGCCGGGGGCCGCTCCACCAGTCGCGCAGTCTCAGCCGGGCCGGGGCGATCTCGGGGCCCGGAACCCGGTCCTTCATGGCCCGCGCCACCCCGTCGACCATCTGTGCCAGCAGGCCGGCGCCGGTGGCGTAGCCGAGACGGTGCGACTCGGGCACCGATTCGGCGAGACCGCGCCGGTAGTCGACGAGCACGATCCGGGCCTCGTCGGGGGTGTAGCGGGTGCAGATCGCGTCGGCCAGCTGGGCGAGCAGGTTCGACTTGCCGGACTCCACATCACCGACGACCACCAGGTGCGGGTGTTCCTCGAAGTCGTGGCGGAACACGTCGAGCCGCTGGTCCTCCAGGCCGAGCGGGACGCGCAGGTCGCCGTCGGGGGCGGGCAGTTCGGCCGCCGGGAGGCTCATCGGGAGCATCCGGACCCGCGGGGCGTTCGGGCCGTCCCAGCCGGCCGTGACCTCCCGTACGAGGGCGGCGACGCCGTCCGCGATGGTCTCCGCGTTCGGATCGCCGTCGTTACGGGGGAGGGCGGTCAGGTAGTGCATCCGGTCGGCGGTCAGACCGCGGCCCGGGATCGTCGGTACGGTCCCCGCGGCCCGCATGTTGACCATCGAGTCCACGGGGTCGCCGAGGCGCAGCTCGAAGCGGGTGCCGAGCTGGTCGCGCAGGGCGGCGGAGATCTCCATCCAGCGCCCGGAGGCCACGATCAGATGCACCCCGAAGTTGAGGCCCCGCGAGGCGATCAGGTTGAAGGTGGGGGCGAGGTCCATGAAGTCCTGGCGGATGGTGTTCCAGCCGTCCACCACGAGGAAGACGTCGCCATGCGCCTCGTCGGGGAACTCACCGGCGGCCCGGCGGCGCCGGAAGTCGGCCATGGACTCCACGCCCCGCTCCGCGAAGAGCAGCTCGCGATGGGTGATGACCTGGCTGACCTCGGCGATGGTACGGGCCATCCGCTCGGGATCCAGGCGCCCGGTGACGCCGCCGACGTGCGGCAGCCCGGTGAGCGAGGTGAGCGTCCCGCCGCCGAAGTCCAGGCAGTAGAACTGGACGTCGCGCGGGGTGTGGGTGAGCGCGAGCGCCGTGACCAGCGTACGGATCAGGGTGGATTTGCCGGACTGCGGACCGCCCGCGATGCCGACATGGCCGCCCGCGCCCGACAGATCGGCCACCAGTTCGTCGCGGCGCTGGTCGAAGGGGCGGTCGATGACACCGACCGGAACGGTGAGGAACTTCCCCCCGGGCGTTCCGGGCGGCGGCAGCAGAAGGTCGAGTGTCGGGGGTTCGTCCAGCGGAGCCAGCCACACCTGGTGGGCGGGCGGCCCGGAGCGCTCCAGCTTGTCGACGGCGACGGCGAGCAGGCTGGGCCCGGAGGCGTTCTCCTCCTCAGGCTCGTGCTCCGGCTCCGTGTCGGGGGCGGTGGGAAGGTTCCGGGGCGGAACCCAGCCCGCCTCGAACGGCACCACCTGCCCGGCGACCACCGCGCGGCGCACCGCGGGGCGGGTGGCCCGGTACCGGCCGGACACATAGGCGGCTTTGAAGCGGGTGAGCGCGCCGACGTCGTTCTTCAGCAGGCCGCTGCCGGGCTGCGGCGGCAGCTCGTAGGCGTCCGGCACGCCGAGCACGCCCCGGCTCTCCATCGCGGAGAAGGTGCGCAGCGCGATGCGGTAGGAGAGGTGGCCCTCCAGCTGGTTGATCCGGCCCTCGTCCAGGCGCTGCGAGGCGAGCAGAAGGTGGACGGAGAGCGAACGGCCGAGCCGGCCGATCATCACGAAGAGGTCGAGGAAGTCGCGGTGCGCGGCGAGCAGTTCGCTGAACTCGTCGACCACCACGAACAGGGTCGGCAGCGGGGCGAGGTCGGTGCCGTTGGCCCGCGCCTCCTCGTACTCACGGACGGACGAGTAGTTGCCCGCCTTGCGCAGCAGCTCCTGACGGCGGACGAGTTCGCCGTGCAGGGCGTCCTTCATCCGCTCGACCAGCGCCGCCTCGTCCGCCAGGTTGGTGATGACGGCCGAGGTGTGCGGCAGCCGGTCCAGGCCGAGGAAGGTCGCCCCGCCCTTGAAGTCGGTGAGGACGAAGTTGAGCGTCTCGGAGGAATGGGTGAGCGCCAGCGCGAGCACCAGGGTGCGCAGCAGCTCGGACTTGCCGGAGCCGGTGGCACCGATCAGCATGCCGTGCGGGCCCATGCCGCCCTGCGCGGACTCCTTGAGGTCGAGGTCGACGTGCCCGCCGTCCGAGCCGATGCCGATCGGCACCCGCATCCGCTCCGCGGTGGCCCGCGGCCGGTGCAGATCGGCGGCCTCGGCGGCGTGCAGATCGCGGATGCCCAGCAGGTCGGTGAGCTCCGTGTCCTCCTGCAAGGGGCGCTCGGCCCGGGCGGCGGCACCGAGCCGGAAGGGCGCGAGAGTGGTGGCGAGGGCACGGGAGGCGTGCAGACCGAGCGCGTCCGGCCGGCCCAGCTCCGTCTCGGACGGCTTGCCGTCCGGCGCGGTGGACAGCAGGGTCAGCGCGTCGGGTGCGACCCGCAGCCGCAGGGTGCCGCGCGTCTGGCAGGCGCCCTCCAGGGTGCCTCGTACGTCGATGACGGCGCAGTTGCGGTAGCCGGACTCGGCGAGCCGGGCCCCGGGGGGCACGGAGGCGGTGTCCAGGACGACGACGGTGAAGGGCTCGTCGCGGCTGGGCTCCGCGCCGGGCTCGAACGACGGCCGCCCGGCGAACTCCTCACCGAGCAGCGGCTCCAGCTCCGAGACCGTCTCGGCGACCAGGCGGGCCGGGCCCACCCCGTCGACGTCGGCCTGGTGCTGCACGTGCGGCAGCCACTTGGCCCAGGACCAGGACGGCAGCGCGTCACCGTCCGCGACCACGGCGATCGTCAGGTCCTCGGGGGCGTGGGCCACCGCGAGCTGGGCGACCAGCGCGCGGGCCGCGGCCCTGGACGTGGTGCGGTGCTCGTCCGTGGCGGTGAGCAGCACCCGGGCGAACGAGCGCAGACGCACGGCCACCGGCTGGTCGCCGACCGTCGAGTACGCGTGGATGAAGCGGCGCAGAGCGTGCGCGGAGAGCGGCTCCAGGTCCTCGACCGGCTTGGTGGACAGTGGCGCGAGGGTGAGCGCGAGCTGCTGTTCACCCGTCCCGATCCGCGCCTCGCCGAAGTCGTCGTGGGTGGCGCGCCGTTCCCACAGACGCCCCGTGCGGGCGACCGACCAGAGCGCCTGCGGCAGCGGGTGGCGCCACTCCTGGGCCTGCCGCTGCTGGTCGACCACCTTGCGGATGCGGCGTCGGCTCGTCGTCAGGTACCGCAGATAGTCACGGCGTTCGGCGCGCAGCTTGCGCTTGCGGTCCCCGGCGGCCCGGAGGAACTGGGCGACCAGCATGGCGATGGCCGAGGTGGCCATCATGCCGACCGACACCCACATCAGCACCCCGTTGCCGTCGCCCGGCCGGATGAAGATGAGCACCATGCCGAGCGAGCTCAACGCCATCGGCAGGTAGGTGATGATGCCGCCCATGGCGCCCTGGGGCTCCGGGAGGGACGGTGGCTCCTGAAGCGTCAGTTCGCCCTCGGGCATGCGCGGGCCGACCCGGCGCGGGGGCCGCCGAAAAATGACGGTGCTCAAACCGGCTCCCGACTCGAAGTGTCGACGACTCGAAATCCGCGGCCCATGCCGCCGATTATCGGTTGGTCGCACGAACGTACAGTCATAACGAACTTCACGATAATGTGCACTCGTTCTCGGGTCGAATCCCGATCGGAAATACAGGCGGGAGTGAATCGCGCACCGTGGGCGACAAGACCGCCGGGCTCTGCCGGATAACCGTCAGAAGTCCGGAGAAAACCTTCGAACTAGGCATACCCGCCGATGTTCCGCTCGCCGATCTGCTGCCGGTACTCGTCGAGTACGCCGGCGGGGACCTCGACGAACAGGGCCTGGAACACGGCGGCTGGACCCTCCAGCGACTCGGAGCCGCTCCCCTCGACGAGGAGCGCACCCCGGCCGAGGTGGAGTTGCGTGACGGCGAGACCCTGTACCTGAGGGCCCGTCATGAAACGTTGCCCGAAGCCGACTTCGACGATCTCGTCGATGGGATCGGCGAGACGCTGCGCGCCCGGCCCGACACCTGGCGGCCCGAGCTGACGCGTCGGCTGCTCATCGGATTCACCATGACGGCGCTGGTCGCCGGACTGATCACCGTGCTGCTGCCGGGCGCCGCGGCGGGGCGGGCCGGAGCCGCCGGCGCGGTCGCGCTGCTGCTGGTCGCGGGTGGGCTGGCCGCCTCCCGCGCGGTCGGCGACGCGGGCGCCGGGGCGGCGCTCGGTGTGCTGGCCGTGCCCTACCTGGCCGTCGCGGGCGCGCTGGTCCCGGCCGCGGGGCATGGTGAGAGCCTGCTCGGCCCGCGGCTGCTGGCCGGAGGCGCGGCTGGAGCGGGCGCCGCGATCATCGCGCTGGCCGCGGTCGGGGCCTTCGCGCCGCTCTTCCTCGGGGCGTTCACGGTGGCGGTGTTCACCGCGGCGGCCGGCGCGGTCGCGCTGTCCGGGATGCCGATCGCCCAGGTCGCGGGGTGGCTGGCGGTCGTGATCGTACTCGCGGGCGGGTTCGTGCCCAGCCTGGCTTTCCGGTTCGCCGGGATGCGGATGCCGCCGCTGCCCTCCAACGCGGGCGAACTGCAGGAGGGCATCGACCCGTTTCCCGCCGCGCAGGTCCGCGAGCGCGCCGAACTGGCCGACCGCTACCTGACCGGCATGTACGTGGCGCTCGGACTGCTGGCCGCGGCGTGCGAGACCGCCCTGCTCGCCACCGGCGGCGGCTGGACGGCCGAGCTGCTCGCCGTGGTGCTGAGCACGCTGCTGCTCCTGCACGTACGTGTGGTCGGCGCCGTGCCGCACCGGCTCGCGATGGCTCTCCCGGGGGCGTACGGCCTCGCCCTGGCGGGGGTGCTCCGCGCCGTCGGCCTGGAATTTCCCGGGCGGCTGGAGATCACCGCCGCCTTCGCCGTGCTGGCCGCGATCACCGCGATCGCCGCCTGGACGGTGCCGGGACGGCGGCTCGTCCCCTACTGGGGCCGGATCGCCGACCTGCTGCACACGCTGTGCGCGCTGGCGCTGCTGCCGCTCGCGGTGCTCCTCGCCGGGGTGTTCGGCGCGCTGCGCGGAATCAGGGGGTGAGGGACTGATGGCGGTCCAGTCGCGCAAGGACCAGGTGCAGGCGCACCTGTACGTGATGGGGCGGCTCTCCAGCGGACTGCTGCGGGACGACCCCGACTCGCCCGACACCCCGACCGCGCGGACCTGGCGGGGCATCCGCTGGGGGGCGCTGATCGTGGCGCTGGCCTGCGTGGTCACCGTACTCTTCGGGCTGATCAAGCCGGGGGGCGGGACCTCCTGGCAGACACCGGGCGCGCTGGTCATGGTGAAGGAGACCGGCGCCCGCTACCTGAACGTCGGCGGGGTGCTCCATCCGGTGCTCAACCAGGCGTCCGCACGGCTGGTCGCCGGAGACCGGATGGCCGTGCAGCAGGTCGCGGCGGGGTCGATCGAGGACGCGCCGCGCGGCACGCCCATCGGCATCGTGGGGGCCCCGGACGGCCTGCCGGGCACGCCCGGCTCCGACGCCTGGGCGGTCTGCGCCGGAACGCAGCCGGCCGGTCCGGCGAACCGGACGAAGCCGCTGACCAGCGTGGTCCTGGCCGCTCCCGCGGACTCGGGGGACGGCCTCGGCTCCGACCGGGGTGTGCTGGTGACGGCGCCGGGGGAGGGGAGGCAACTCGTCTGGAACGGCCGCCGGTTCCGGGTCGACACCCAGCACGGCACGGAGGCGGCGCTGGGCTGGGCCGGTGTCACGCCCGTTCCGGTCAGCGCCGCGTTCCTGACGGCACTGGACGCCGGGCCGGGCATCGCCCCGCCGGAGATCGCCGGACGGGGGCGCCCGGGACCGGGACTCGCGGGCGGCGCCACCCGTATCGGCCAGCTCTTCTCGGCCGGGGGACAGCACTACGTGCTGCGTACGGACGGGCTGGCCCCGCTGACCGGGCTGGTCCGGCGACTGCTGCGCGGTGACCCGCGCACCCAGGACCAGGCATACGGCGGAAAGGCCGTGGTCGAGCGTCCGGTGGGCCCCTCCGACCTGGCGGCCCATCAGGCACCCGCCTCGGCGGCACAGCAGCTGGCGGCGGGTCTGCCCGCCCAGGCGCCGAGGGTGTCGG
This sequence comes from Streptomyces sp. NPDC058195, assembly GCF_042883525.1. Classification (NCBI taxonomy): domain Bacteria; kingdom Bacillati; phylum Actinomycetota; class Actinomycetes; order Kitasatosporales; family Streptomycetaceae; genus Streptomyces; species Streptomyces sp. NPDC058195. The sequence goes on along the minus strand of NZ_JBHVVM010000028.1, from coordinate 26,762 downwards.
CGGTGGACCCGGCCCAGGAGCAGGTCTGCGTGCGGGTGAAGCCGTCCGCCGGTGGCCATACGACGACGGTGGCCCTGGTTCCCGCGGGCTCGGTCCCCGGCTCACCGCCCGACCGGGAGCCGGGGGTGACAGCGGCGTGCGTGGCGGTGGACCGGATCTGGGTGCGCCCGGGGACGGGGACGCTGGTGCGGGCCCGCTCCTCGGCCGGGACCGGCAACTCGATGTATTTGGTGACGGATTCGGGCGTTTCCTATCCGGCTACGGCGGCAGGACTGAAGCAGCTCGGGTATTCGGCGGGCGTGGCGGTGGATGTTCCGGGGCGTTTGTTGAGCCTTCTTCCGACTGGTCCCGTACTGGACCCCTCGGGGGTTTCGGAGAGCGGAGTGGTGGGCGCGGAGGTCCGAGAGGAGGGGAAGGTTCCGCAGGAGAGAACAAAACTCCGTGAACAATGCGGCACGGGATAGCGGACATCCTCAAGAAAAGCTCAAATAGAGGTGAACTCCGCTCCCTCGCTGCTGACATGAATCCCCATGATCGGATAATCTCCCGATGCAGATGAGGTTGGGGAGGGCCCTGCGACGGATGAGTCGCGCCTTCCCTCAGCCGATCAGACTCCAACTGGAGGGAGACAACGGTGTCCCAGCTCGTCAAGGATGCTGCGGCGGCCCGGAAGGCTGTCGTCGCGCTCGACACCCACTTCGGGTTCATGAAGCAGTCCGGCGGTGTCGCCGAAGGCATCAGGAGCAACGTCGCGACGCACTACAGCACGACGGACGGGTCGGCTGCGACCTTCCAGGACAAGTTCGCGGCGTGGCAGCAGGGCTACACCAAGGCCATGGCTGCCGTCGACGACGTCTGGAACAAGCTGAACCAGCAGCAGAACGTCCTCGACGCCGGTGAGGAAGCCGCCCTCCAGCACGCCAAGAGCGGGTTCGAGGGCTCCGCCGTCTCCGACGGCATCCTGGGCGTTCTCAACAACAACTGACCCCGGACCACCGATCCGGCCTCATCCGTCGCGGCAAGAAGGGGCACACCGTGTCCGGCAATATCATGATCAACTGGGGCGGTCTCGGCGACGCCACCAACGACATGCAGCAGCTCACCGCCAACATGCGCAACGCGCTGGAAGAGCTCATCGCGGGCGTGCAGGAACTGGCCAACACCGCCGAGGGCGAGAGCGCCAACATGTGGCGCGATGTCCAGAAGCAGCTGAACACAGCGATCAACGAGATGGACAACGCCTTCAACCAGGGTCACCAGACCCTGAACAACATGGGCAACACCCACCACGAGCATGACGGCCTCGGTGCCAAGGTCATGTCGGGCTGACGGGGGCTGACCCATGGCTGAGGACGGCGGCACCTACAAGATCTCGTCGGAGTTCCTGGAGAGCTTCGCGCGGGACAGGATCAACGGTCAGTTCCTGGAGCAGTTCAAGAACGACCCCTACATCCGCAGGCTGCACGACTACAGCAAGGAAGGCGGCGGCAAGGCGGTAGCGGTCCTGAAGGCAGGTGACCCGAGCTCGCCCGTCGAGCAGGTGGGGGGCCTGGAGGCCAGGGTCGGGGAGTACGCCACGTCGATCTCGCAGGTCCTGGACGGTCTGAGGGACGGGATGCTGGCTCTCTCCAACAAGGTGCTGAGCGTCAACCACATCAGCATGCAGGGCGAGGAGGACGCCAAGGACATCGCCCTGCAGTCGATGATGGACGACCTCAGGGAGCCGCTGGCGCTGTTCGGCGGCGGTGGCAGCAGCACCACACAGCCGACGCTGCACACGCAGCCGACGAACACCGGTAGCTGACCGGGGGGCCGGGCGGGGCGGGACCGGAGAGAGGGGAAGGCAGGATGGCGGTCGAGAACTGGGAGGAGGTCCTCGGGATCTTCACCGATTCCAAGTTCCCCCCGGTCAGCCGGACGGATGTCACCAAGCTGCAGTGGATCGCCGACTCGCACGTGGATCCCTGGCACTTCGAGTGGGGCGCGGTCGGCCCGCCCGGAGGGTACGAGTTCGGCTGGAACAAGCCGTGGAGCCTCAACAACTTCTGGCCCGTCAACTACCAGGTCGGCTTCAACATCAGCCCGGACCTGAAGGACCCCCTGCCCCAGGACAAGGCGGTCTACCAGTGGCACTTCCACGCCAGACAGATCCTCGGCGACGCGCTCGGGAACGGCAGCAGCGTCTTCTCGCTGTACAGCTTCGACGACGTCAGTAACACGATCAAGGGCGTCCAGCGGTATCTGGACACCTGGTTCCAGACGGTCAAGGGCTGGGCCGACGAGATCGACGTCCCCGATTCCGAGATGCAGGGCAGCGCGGCGGGACAGTTCCGCAGCATGCTCATCGGAGTCGCGAACCAGTTCACCGATCTGCACACGCAGATGATCAACCCGAGCGACCCCTCCAAGGAGGTGGACGACGCCCGGACCGCGGTCATGACGCAGCTGCAGAACCTGTACCACGTGATGTACGCGTACGGCACGGAGCACAACGCCTGGCCCGCCCAGATCCTGTCGGACCTCTTCCACGAGGAGTTCGGCGAGGGCTCCTACACGTTCAACAACGGCTGGCTGACGACGAAGACGCTCGGTGACCCGAACGCGGCGGGCTTCTGGGCCGCCTTCGAGCAGAAGGCCAAGAGCCGTTGGCTCGACCAGGTCGCCGCGAGCCTCGACCAGCCCGCGGCGGACGCGCGGGCGGCGATCAACAGTTCCTACGGCACGGCGAAGAACGCTCTCGTCCCCCTGCACAAGCCGGCCTGGGACGCCCCCGCGAGCGCCGGGAAGGGCGGGCTGAACGGGGACTCCACCACGTCCGACGCCATAGCCGATCTGCTCAAGGGGCTGACGAACCCCAAGGGCGGGGCGAGTGATCTTCCGGGCGCTGGGACCGGCGACGCGTCTCAGTTCCCGGGCGGAGAGGGCGACGGCACGTTCGGTAAAGACGGCGACGGGGCCTTCGGACCGAACGGCCCGGAGGGGGAGAACGAGGGCCCCGGCTCGACGCTGGAGGACCAGCTCAAGAATCTGAACGCCCAGGGCCCGGGAAGCTTCGGCACCGGCGATGTCACCGGCAACGGCAGCACGGGCGCGGGGAACACCGACACCGACCAGAGCACCACCGGCCCGGGGACGTTCGGCCCCGGCGGTCTGCCGAGCATCCCGCCCGGATCGGTGATCAACAAGGACGGCACGGTCACCGGCCCGGACGGCAAGCCCCTCAAGAACGGCGACGGCTCCCTCTACAAGGCCCCGCCCGGCGCGTTCCAGCAACAGCAGAAGCAGCAGGACGCACTGCGCCGCCAGGCCGAGGCGGAGCAGAAGGCACATCAGCAGCAGGCCAAGGCGCAGGAAGAGGCGCAGCGGCGCGCCGAACAGCAGCGGCGCGACAACGAGAAGGCGTTGGCACGCCTCCGCGAGAGCTCCCGGCTGTCCAGCGACTACTCCGGGCCGCGTACCAGTGGCGAGGGCGGAACGCAGCCGGGCAAGGGCGTGTTCAAGGTCCGCAACGCCGACGGAACGTTCTCCGAGTACACGAGCGGCAAGGGCGGCAAACAGAGCGTCGGTGTCGAGCCGACCGGCCGGGTCAGGACCACCTCACTGGACCCCAGCGCCAAGGCGGTCGAGGAAGCGAACGCGACCGGGCGGCGTACCTCGTCCCAGTCACCGATGATGCCGCCCCCCGGAGCAGGGGCAGGCGCCGGCGCGGGGGCGGGGCAGGAGCAGCACCGGGAGCGCAAGAGCTATCTCGATGAGGACGAGGAGACCTGGGGCACCCAGGAATGCACCACGACGGGAGTGATCGGCTGATGGCGAGCCAGAGTGGCGGGACGCGCCGCGACCACGGCGGCGTACGCGACGGTGGTGACGGGCGGGCTCCGCTGTCCGCGCGTGAGCAGTTCGAGTCGATTCTCGGCTCGACGCTCCAGGAGCAGTTCGGCGAGATGCAGCAGCAGGTCCGCGAGCATGCCGAGAAGCTGGCCTCCGTCCAGCGCGAGCTGGCCGCCCGTACCTCCACGGTGCGTTCCAAGGACCGCGCCGTCAGTGTCACCGTGGGTGCCCAGGGCGATGTCCGTGAGATCAAGTTCCACACCGAGGACTACCGGCAGATGGACCCGGTACGCCTCGGCAAGACGCTGGTGGAGCTGATCGGCCGGGCGCAGAACGAAGGCGGCGAGGCCGCACGCGAGGCGTTCGAGCCCCTGCGCGGCAAGGGCGACGAGATGCGGCGCTCGATGCTGGCCGGCACCCCCATCGAGGAGTTCCTGGCTCCGCTCCGTGAGATGGCGAAGGGCGCTGCCGAGGCGTCCAAGCCCCGGGGAAGCAGGAACGATGGCTGACGGCAATGAGCTGAAGGCGGGCGAGACGACCTGGAAGGGCATCGAGGAGTACGGGAAGCTCGGCGCGACCCTGGCCGAGACCCATGCCCACGTCGAGTCCATCAATGACCTCAACAAGCGGGGCGGTGGCGACGGCGAGGACGATTCCTCCAAGCAGTACCACGAGGTGATCGGGGTCGGCATGCCGCCCCTCACCGACAGCCTGAAGATGCTCGACATCCTGATCACCCGGCTGGGTGAGAACGGTCAGGACGTGAAGAAGCTCTTCGGCGAGGCCGAGGAACTGGCCACCCTGCTGGCCAAGGACTGGAAGGCGGCTGGAGGGGACCAGTGACGCGCACCATCGCCTGGCGGCTCCCGTGCTGACCCCGTCGCCCGAGGCGCAGACACTGCTCATGGTCTTCTCGGGCGAGAAATGGCCGTCCATCAACGAAGACCTGCTGCGCGAGGCCGCCGGCCACTACGACGAGCTGATCGGCAACTTCAGGGATCTGCAGACGTACCTCGTCGCGGTCGAGAAGTACGTCAAGGAGAGCTTCTCCGGGAAGAGCGCGGACGAGTTCGCGAAGTATGCCCAGTACCTGTCGGGAGGCGGCCAGGCCTCGATCCTGAACGCCTGCGCCGAGCAGGCGGAGAACCTCGCCAAGATCGCGAGGGACACCGCCAACCAGGCGGAGTACTCGAAGTGGATGATTCTGGGGCAGGTCATCCAGCTGATGGCCGAGATGGCGTTCGAGGCCGCGGTGAGCTGGATCCCCGGCCTGAACGCGATCGCCCACGCCAACACGGTCGCCGCGGAGATCACGCTCCGGATCGTGGTTCAGCAGGTCATCAAGGCCCTGGTCAAGAGCATCCTGATCCACACCGCCATGAGCGTGGCGATCGGCTCGGCGATGGACATCGCCGTCCAGCTGATCCAGAAGGGCATGGGGAACCGCACCGACTGGGACCTGGAGGCCACAAAGAGCGCGCTCGGGTTCGGGGCCTTGCAGGGGCTGTTCGGTGGCGTCTTCAGCCCGGTCGGCGGTGCGCTCGGCAAGCAGATCGGCAAGGCGCTCGGCAGCGACGCGACCAAGTGGCTGAGCACACAGATCGGCAAGCACCTCGACACACTGGGCGCCAAGGAGGGGGCGAAGGCAGGCGCGGGCAAGGGGCTGGCCAACTCTCTCGGCAGCATCCTCGGCGGCACCGAGGGCGAGCTGGTCAAGAACCTTGACAAGGGCACCGGCAAGCTGATCTCGGACAGCTTCGTCGACAAGGTGGGCAACGCGTTCGCCAAGTCCGGCTTCCACACCCTCGACAAGGAGATGTCGCGGGACGTCGGCAAGGCCTGGGCGAGTTCTCTCAACAAGCACTGGACGACCAGGGAATCGGTCGATGTAGTGTCCCAGAAGATCTACAACGACCTGGTGAAGGGCTTCGGTGGCAAGGTCGACGAGGCCGCACTGAAGAAGCTGTCGAACGAGATCACTTACGATGTGGCGAAGTCCGTCAGCTCGCAGGCGATGGCCAAGACGCTGACCAGGATGGACAAGTTCGGCTTCGCGGCGGGTCTGTACGGGACGTCGGCACTCGTCGACTCGGGTGCGCAGAACCTCGCCGAGGGTACGTACAACTCGATGACGCAGGGCGAGTTCACCACGAGCTGGCAGACGTTCGTGTCGGGCGTCGCGCCGACCATGTTCAGCCATGTGATGCGGCACACCGTCGTGCATCCGCTCGTCGCCCAGTCCGACTCGGGTCTCGCCAACCTGGTCAAGGGCCTCCACACGAAGGCCGACACCCTGGACAGTCCGGGTGGAGAGTTCGGGCCGTTGCTCGATCCGGTCAGCCAAGCCGTGGCAGACCCCTTGTCGAGCGACTCGGCGGTGCAGCCGCCCGCACCGCGTGGCGGGGACCTCAAGACGGAGACGGACGAGAACGCGCAGAAGCCGACGGCCCCGCCCGGGGCAACGCCCGTCACCCCCGTCGCCCCCAGCACACCGATCGTGACGCAGACACCGAACGGGCCCGGCATACAGAGGACGAACTCCCCGGTGCCTCCCCCGACCGTGCCCTTGGAGACGCCGGTCAACCCGGCGGGGACGTCCCAGAAGACGACGCAGATCCTGCACCAGGCGGCACCGCAGCAGCCGAACGCACAGAACCAGACCGCTTCTCAGACCCCGCCTCGGACGACTCCGACGTACTCAGCCTCCACGGCCGGGAACAACGCGTTCCCTCCTCCGACGACGCAGTATTCCTCACGTCCCACGGTGTCGGTCACGCCCTCGCCCGAACTCAACGACGTGCTGGGGCAGAGCCCGCTGAACTCCCGCAAGGCAGAAACAGGGACGAGCTCGTTCAGCGGGCCGGATGACATCGAGCTGCAGGAGCAGTCGACTTCGTCAAAACCGGCCAGCCCCCCGACCAGTCCCCTGGTCGGCACCAGCGACATCAACATCGATGATGATCAGGTCAGCGTCGACGGCATCAATGTCGATGACGATCAGGTCAGCGCCGACGACATCAACGTCGATGACGATCAGGGCAGCACCAACAGCCAGGATGACGACACCACCGACGACACCGGAGCCGCTGCCTCCACCACACCCCCGCCTATCGAGGTCACCGATTCCCAGGGCAACAAGAAAACCCTCCATGTCCCGGGCTTCCTCGACAACGTCGGCAGTTACGCCGACGAGGGTGAGCAGATGCCCTTCAAGGGCGCGGTCGGAGGGCATCACTCCGTTCAGCTCCACCACGACAAGGACTTCGCGCAGCTCGCCGAGGAACTGGCCGGCAAGGCCAAGGTGACCCTGAAGGAGCCGTCGGAGCTCTCTTCCGCCCTGGCGAACCAAGCGAGCACCTTCCTCGGTGACGGCCGCCGTTTCGTCGTCACGGAAGGGGGGCGGACGCGGGAACTGCGCGTCAAGGCGGTCCCCGACCAGAACGGCTGGGAAGCGGTTCCTGGCGACGCCGGCAAGATGGACAGCATCGCGCGCAACCAGCAGACCGACGGCTTCGCCGTCTCCGACTCCAGCACCGTCCAGGCCGCGTTCACCATCGCGGTCACGGGAGGCGGAGCGGCCAAGGCGACTGTCGTGCCCGCGATGGGCACCGGCCGGGATTCCAGCCTCAACACCCAGCAGCTCTCGCAGCGCGAGACCCGCAGCCACGGCCCCTCCGTCAGGCTGAGCACCAACGTGACGTACGAACTGTCCCTCCACGACCTACCTGTCGCTGATCCCACCGGCACACAGGGCACCCCCCATGCCCCGGTGCCCATCAAGCACACTGTCGCACGCGGCATGGTCGTCCAGGTTCCCGAGGCGCACGCCACCAGCAGGCGGCCCGATCCGCGTAAGGACCGGGTTCCGCTGACGTTCACGACCGAGTCCGGTGAGCGGGCGGACATCGAGCACACCGAGTCGTACTTCCACATCGACCCGATGACCGACTGGGTGCTCCAGCACACCGACTCCCCGATCGGCAGCGACAACTACAAGGCGGTCGTCAGCCACTTCTCGGCAGAGCACTTCACCCAGACCGACGGCCGAGACCCCGTCCCTCCGCTGCGTCTGCACAAGAACGACGGATCGACGGCAGGCACCGTCACCATCGGAACACCGGTGCCCAAGCGCCACTGGGTGATCGACTCCTCGGCCGACTTCGAGCTGCGTGACACGAACCAGTTCAGCGAGAAGAACGAGAGCAGCGCCACCCGTACCCATACGCTCGACGCTTCGGTGTTCGGCGGGGCCGTGACAGACCCCAGCGGATTCGCCGATGCGTTCGCGGCGCCGCGCGCCCAGGCGGGTGTGACAGCGGGCTACAACCACTCTTCCAGCAACACGTCCAACCTCGGCGGCACCGCCGGAGCCAAGAACGCCGAGCGCTCCCCCAAGGATGTCCGGACCGTGCTCGTGATGCGCGAGTCGGAAGTAACGGTCGAGGCGCCGGACGGTTCCAGAGAGACGTTCACCGTCGGCAGCCTGGTACGCATGCCGGTCGGCGAGGCCCAGCGGCTGGCAGGCTGGGACAACCAGGAGCAGTTGCGGGTCGGCAACAACGAGCCGAAGAAGCCCGCCTACTGGAACACCGGCGACAGCGGGAACGGCACGGTGACCATGCTCGGCCCCGGCCGGGCCGGCGAGATCAAGTTCGGCAAGGAGACCGTGGCCCGGGAAGCCGCGATGCGGGACGACCCGAACGAGAACACTCCGAACGGGAACGAGCGGAACGAGACCGACCAGAACGAGGGCACTCCGGACGCGAACGCCCAGAGCCAGAATCCCGCCGTTCAGAGCGCATCGGAGAAGGACCGCCGCGCGGCGGAGGAGGAACTCGTTGATTCTCTCCTCGACGACCTGAGGAGGGCAGACCCGAATCTGCCTCTGGCCACCCGCGACGAGGTGAAGAAGGCCGACCAGCAGCGCAGCTGGTTCAAGCGGCTGTTCCGTCGCGACGGGGTCTCCGTCAGAGCGGTGGCGAACACCCGGTCCCTGATGGTCGCGGTCGCCAAGCAGGGCATGGACCAGCGCATACACCAGGTGGCCACCCAGGAAGGGGTCCGGGTGCAGTTGGTCGGTTCCTCGTTCATCCGGGACCGCGGTTACACCCTGACGATCCGGGCCGATCTCGACCAGCCCACGTATGCGGGCAGCGCCCGTCGTACGACGACCCAGGCGTTCAGCGGCGGGGAGCGGTTCGACACCGCCCAGCAGATCACGCACTCCAAGAGCATCGGCGGGGAGGCGACGTTCTCGGCCTACCGGAACGAGAAGGACCAGTTCGGTGCGACTACCGGCATCGGCTCCGGAGGTGTCAACGCCCGCTTCATATCCCGGTCCACGCGGCAGGTGAAGTCAGGGGGGACCGCCACCCGCGAGGACCTTCTCGCGCCCACACCGGGCACCGACTACTACGACTTCACGGGCAGGCTGACCTTTGAGCTGGAGCGTTCGTCGTTCCCGCAGCCCCTCATCCAGGCGATCACGCTGGGCGGCTGGAGAGCGCTGGCGCGGTACGGCAGCGAGTCGCGCTTCCCGGCCGTGAAGTGGCTCTACAAGAAGAGCGGACTGGGCGGCATCGGCGAGACCCGGGAGGGCGGGCGCAGATCCGTATCCCTCACCCCGCACCCGGTCACGTTCACCTTCGGCGTGCCGGACAGCCTGTCGAAGACCGGTGAGATGCCACAAGGGGACCAGGACCGGATCGCCGGAAGGACCGAGTCCACCGTGCTGGCGGAGACCGAGACCCAGGAGCAGGACGAGATCTTCTCCAAGGGGATCACCACCGTCACCCTCGCGGCCCGGTCGGACCGGACTCTGTACGGTTCGGTACGCGATCTCATCGGAAAGACCTCCGGGAATGCCTGGAGGCTGACTGAAGCGGGCGCGTTCGTATCGGAACGGATCCGCCGGATCTTCGGGCAGCACTCCTTCACCTCCCTCTCCGACCAGGTGTTCTCACCGGGTGGTCACAGCGTGGGAAACCTGCACGACAAGGGAACGCTGTTCGCGGGAGAGGAGTCGCTCTCGATCACCGGAACGCGGCACAGCCTGAAGGTGGTGGGCGAGCCGTTCACCGCATCGCCCGAGACGAACACCGCACTGGAGCAGGCGTTCGGCTTCAGCAAGGGCGGATCGAAGGGCGGCGCCATCGGAACCACCGGCGCGGGCGGTGGGCTGCAGGCGGCCGGCGACGTGAACTTCACCGGACAGGGCGGCGTTTCCAACAACTGGCTGCAGAAGATCCGCAACTGGAACAACAGCTCGTCTGCCACCTCCATGCGTGACCTCAACCAGGTCCTGGGCAATGACCGTTGGGTCATGGTCGTCGCCGACACCGACTACCGGGTCGCGGCCCATCACAAGCCCCTGGGCCTCCTCGGCCGTCCTTTCGGGAGCTCCCGCGACGCCACGACGCATGTGATCCGCAAGCCGGGCGGCTGGGTCGGGCTGATGCGGGAGAACGACGCGCTGAAGGCGGGACTGATCGAGGACGGTCTGGGCGACGTGCCCAAGGGCGATCTGGGCAACGTGGAGTGGCAGGACCGTGAGGGTCTCGACGGGGCGAGCCGCGGTGCCTTCGCGCACAACGCCCCGCAGGACGCGGACCAGCTGAAGAAGCTCAACAAGGACCTGCGGAAGGCGGGCATCGCCGAGCAGACCGTGCACACCATCAACGCCATGGTGTCCGCCCGTTCGGCCCGTTCGGCCATACAGAGCGGCAGTGCGCTGGCCTCCCGCGGTCGCACGTCCGCGCTGGCCCACGTCAAGAAGCTGAACATCCTGGGCAAGGACGTGTCGATCACGGTCCAGCACCGGCGCGTCGGCACCCCCAAGATCGTCGACACCCTGTTCGGCGACCACGAGTTCGGGGCGGGCCGCACCACCTCGGATGACATGACGTCCTCGGCGGTGGCTTCCCCCACACACTCCGTCAACGGCGGCGAGCCGGTGCGTGGTCCGGGCGGCGCCGCCGGAATAACCGGCGCGGGCGGGGGCGGCCTCGGCGACACCAACTCCGCGACCGACTCCGTCTCCCGCGTGGTCACCCAAGTGACCACCATCCCCGGACCCAAGGCGGTGAGGGAGGCCGAGTGGGAGACCATCGTCACCGTCACCTATTCCGACGGCACCAACGTCATCGAGCCGGTGAAGTGGAACGCCACCGTCACCACGTCGGAGTCGTATCTGCTGATGGAACCGAAGGCCGCAGGTGATGCGTCGCAGACCTCGGCCACGAGTCTGCGGCCGGAATCCACCATGACGGTCGAGGCCCCGAAGGCCGGTGGTGACCCCGCGGAGCTCCTGAAGGAGACCGCGAAGAAGAACGCCCCGTCGGCCCGTAAGGGCGACGGAGGGTTCCACATCCACGAGGTCATCGGCGCGGACCAGGTACAGAACCTCGGAAAGCTGCTCGTCGCCAAGTCCCGCAGCAACGACAAGAAGCTGAAGACCCAGCAGGAGTACAAGGGCGACGCGATCGTGAAGGAGGTGAACAAGGCCGTCCGCGACAGCGACACGGTGAAATCCGGGAAATCCGGAGCCGACGCGCTCGACACCGCGCTGAACGACATCTCTCTGACCGCCGCGCTCTCCTCGGGCCACGCCCAGGACGGCCAGCACACCGTCACCGTCACGAACAACAGTCTCATCGGCGGCGTCGACACCACACTCGTGGTCGCCACACACCTCGACTTCACGTCGCCGAAGGTGCGCCGCCTCGCTGTGACCAGCCAGATAAGGTTCGACGACCTGACCGGGACCGGCGTCGGCGCCGAGATGTCCAACACCATGAGCGTGAACTCCGCGGGCGGCCCCGGCGTCAACGCAACCGTGGCCAAGAACGGTGTGACCACGGCGTCGAGCCTCCCCGTCGCCGGATTCAGCAACACCAGCGGTGAGACGCACAAGCTCGGCCAGGCGGAGCAGTCCCGGATCAACCTCAAGCCGCCCGCCGGCCACGGACACCTCTACGCCGTCCCCGCGACCTTTCATCTGGCCGCAGGTTCAAAGCACCACGTCAAGGATCCCTACGTCCCGTTCAGCACCCCGAGCGCGCTGCAGTCGGGGACGACGGAGGCGACCGTACTCGTCTGGCTGAGCGATGAGCGCGTCAAGGAACTGGGGCTGCACGAGCTGAACGAGGAGGAGGTCAAGGCGGCGAAGGCCGTGAAGCAGGCCGAAGAGGCATGGGAGGCCAATGACAAGGAGTACTGGGAGCAACGTCGCCGGACGAGTGACCTGAAGAAGGACGGGAAGGACTATGGCGCGGCGTTCGACCGGCTGAATGAGCTGGAGAAGAAGATCGCCGAGGCGGCCAAGGAGTACGAACGGCTCCGCCGTGAGACCGACAGGATGTTCCGCACTCCGGACTCGAAGGACACGGCGCCCACGTTCAACGAAGAAGTCCGCCACGATTACGGCGAGACGAAGGCCGAGGACGACTTCAAGGAGATCACGGACAAGGACGGCAACCCGGCCGCCCTCACGATCGACGGCACGACTCATCCGCTGAAGGATGTCGAGAACGACGGCAACGGGTTCTTCCATGCGCTGGCGGAGGGATTCCAGCACAGCGGGAACGAGAAGCTGCCGCAGGACAACGGCCCGGAGCTGCGCCGCGTACTGGCCGGGCAATTGCGTGCCAAGGCGGACGAGACGAAGGAGAACGCCGGGGCGTCGGCGGATTCGTACTTCTCGCATCTGGCGAAGGAGATGCTGCCCGACCTCACGGACGAGTTCAGCGAGGACGACGTGCGCGAGGCGGGACTGGGCAACCTCGTCGACGATCCGTCCAGCAAGGCCGGAAAGGAATACCACGACCGCAAGGCTGTACCGCCGGGTAAGGCCGCGCTGACGGAACAGCAGCGCCTCACGCTCACCTCGCGGTCGGCCGGCCGGGAAGGTAACCGTGAAGAGCTGACCGACCACGGCACGGCGGACTACTACCCGGCGCTGGCGGCTGCCTTGTGGAAGGTGCCGGTGACCGTCGCGGACGGCAGGAAGCTGCTGACCTTCATGCCGGACGGCAGCCAGGCGGAGGCCGGGGACATGCGGCGGGGTGTCATGCTGCACCGGAAGGACGGAACGTACCGGTACGTCGACCAGCACTCGACCGTCACACCGGAGGCGGTGGGGCAAGAACCCTCTCCGCAGACGGGACCGCAGGTCCAGGCAGCCAACGAGGCAGCCAATGAGACGTCCAACGGGACGTCCAGCCGGATGTCGAACCGGAGCGAGGACCGGTCCGAGAAGGCGGCATCCTCCCAGGAGCCCCCGGTCACGACGGAGGAAGCAGAGCTCAGCGACCCGAATGCCGGCCACACGGTCTCCCAGGACATCTTCGAAGCGCTCAGATCACCCGCCCCCGACGCGGAACTCTCGGATCTTGCCGCGAAGCTGGATATTCCGGCCGCGGGCATCGTCGCGTTCGAGCAGAGGCTGAAGAACCTGGGCATCGCCCGCGCCGACTGGTATGCCCTCGACGGTCACCTGGCCCGCAACGGCTCCTCGCTCGCCGCACTGGCCGAGTCGGGCGACCCCGCCCGCATCCGCGAGGCCGTCGTCGACTGGATCGCGGAGCCCGTCCACACGCCGTCGTCGGCGGTCCGGTACGCCGCGGCACTCTACGGCGGAATGTCGCCGCATTACCTGGAACGGCTCCTGCGGCAACACGGTCTGCACGACGCGTACGGGCTGACAGAGGCGATCACGGGCACCACAACGCCGGGATCCGTCACCCAGACCGCTGACGTCGTCCAATGGTTCGCCACTCACGGCGACGAGATCGCGCACCTGCGGGACTGGCAGGAGACCCGACGGCTCCATGCCGCCATGAACCACCTCTCCCTCACCGCGCCGGACGCCAGCGCGGCGCACGCCACGGCGACCGACGGGCCGCAGCTCGCCGCCTTCCGCGACTGGTACGCCGACAACGGCGGGGACGGTCACCTGGCCCGGTCCACCGACGAGCAGGTGCGGGACGCGGTCGCGCGCTGGTACCTCGACAACCGTCGGCACCTCGGAAACCTCCCCGCCGACATCGACGCACACGCACTCCTGCGCCTGGGCCAGGCCGCCGAGGCCGAGGGCACGACCGCGCAATTCCACGAGAACGTCACGCACCACCTCGCCGAGGGCAGCCTCGCGGATGCCATCGCCCTCGCCGACGCCCTCGGCCACGCCGCAGGTCTCGGCGAAGTCGACCTGCTCACCCGGGCGCTGGGAATGGACGCGGGAACACTGCGGCCCTTCGGGAAGATGCTGGGGCGCCGTCTCACCCAGCACGCCGCGGCCCCCGGGGCGATCCAGGCGGCCGTGGACGCCTTCCGTGTCGACCTCGCACATCACGGCTTCACCACGGCCGACCTCCCCACGTTCGCCATGGAAGGGGACAGCCACGCGAAAGCCGACCCGATGGGGGCCGAGGAACTGGACTCCTTCGCCCGCTACCTCGCCCACCAGAAGACCCTCGGAGCCACCCCGCACGCGGCGGTCCGGGCTTGGCGCGAGCTGCCCGCCATCGAGGCGTTCGCCTACGTCGAGACCTGGCGCGGGAACGACACCGCCGAAGGGAGGAACCTCGGCACCATCGACGTCCTGCCCCCGAGCGCACAGGACTACGACCTCCTCGGCTACCTCGGACCCAACAGCCTCCGCGCCTTCCGGGTGCAGCGCGTGGAACTTCCCAACGGCGACATCCGCTCCGACGTCGTCATCCCCATCAAGCTGCTCCACAAGCCCGGCCAGGAACACCTCGTCGACGCCGCCCACAAGGTCGCCCAGACCTCGCTCGACCGCTACCTCAACGCTCCCCGCTACCGTCTTTCCAACGGTGATCTGCTGCACGTCTCGGTGGAGTTCACCGATGCAGAGGTGACCGTGGAGCGCTGGCCGAACGGTGTGCTGATGAGCCCCCGTGACGGTGTCCACCTCGTCGATCTCTCCTACGAGCCCGGTGGACGCATGGAGGCACGGGACTGGAAGCTGCCCAGTGACAACCTCTCCGTCTTCGCCCATGAACTGACCCATCTGCTCGGCCCGTGGGACTACTACCGGGAGCACGCGAACGGGCTGCGCCCCGTCTACCTCGACCGGGCTCTCATGGGCGGCCCGGTCTTCGGCGACCGCTTCGGGAATGTCGCCGTGGGCTCGCTCCAGAGCATTCAGGACCGGCTTCACAACCAGCGGTTGATGCCGCGCGACCTCCGGCTGCTCGGATCGGTGATCGAACAGACCTGGAAGAGCGCGGGGAACAACTCTGCCCCGCACGACGCACTGCGCTCCGAACTGCCGCTCCACGTGGCCGAACGGGTCCTTCGCGGAGACCCGTCCACCGGCAGGGCCGGGCACCTGGCACCCCTCGGCACCAGCGGGCGGACACGTCCGGAGTCCCTCGGCGCCATCAACCCCAACGGCACCTACCGCGCGGCCGGGGGAGGGCCCGGCAACGAGCCCCTCATGATGTTCCCCGACCACTGGTCACTGGAGGAGGCCGCCGAAGCGGCCATTCACGTACACCGCGACCAGCTGCGTTACGGGAACGTCGGCCCGGACGGCGCTTTCGAAGGTGTCCACCACGGCGTACGCATCCGCGGCCACGCCCGGCCCGACGGCACGATCACCCACTTCGAGCCGTCGGAGTGGCAGGGCGACCTCGCTCCCCGCCCGTTCGCCGACCCGGCCGTCGAACCGCGGGCGATCCCCTTCGCCGAGGGCGGTGAGCCGACATCCACCCACAAGCTGTGGGACTTCATCGAAATCGGCAACCGTTCCCGCGGCATCGGCGGACACATGCGCTCCCCGAACGACACGGGCCAGAACCCCCCTGGCAACGGCACAGCTCCGACGAGAAAGGCCGTGAGCTACGACCTGTTCACCGACGCGAGGTTCCGCACCGGAGCCCGCCGCGCCGCCGCCTTCGCCCTCGAACTCGGCCAGGACGCGTACAACCAGGACATCCACTCGATCCTGACCTCCCCCGGGCCTGCCGTCGCGGTCCACGACGGCGTAAGCAGCCTCAACACCGTCTTCCCGGACGAATGGCGGACCAGGGAGATGGACGACAGGCTCCGCTACGCCCACTGGGAGGCTCTCAGCTCCGGCAACTTCACCGTGCTGCCGTCCGGGGGCTACATCTGGCACGGCGCGTACGACGGCGTCCCGGTCCACGGGCAGGTCCTCGACGGCGCGCACCAGTGGATACGGCCCTCCTGGCACCAGCCGCAACCGGTGACTCAGGAAAGCCACCAGGTGCTGGCCGAGACGAAGGGCGTTGAGTTCCAGACCGGCGACGGTGCGCACTACCGGATGGACCGGACGCTGTTCACGAACGGTGAGCAGCAGGCGACCCTCGTCCGCGTGCTTCACGTGTCGCCCGAGGCCAGTGCGAGCATGCAGGCCGAGACGGTGCGCAGCACCCCGGTGAACCTCGGTGAGATACACGGTCTCGGCCCGGCACGCCTCGTATTCGAGGTCAGGCCCGGCGACACGGAGAACGGCGCCGACACCGATCTGCTGAACCACGCGGCCCTCCACGGCATGGGGAACGCCCGCTTCCTGCTCGGCCCCGGATACGACGCGTTGAAGCTGTCCGCCCCGCGCGTCCTCGGTACGGACCAGTGGATGCCGCCTGCCGGTCAGCCCAACGACCCGGCCTGGCGGGCCCATACGGCCGCGGTGCTGGACCGCCATGGACCGAACGCGTTGCGTCACGAGCCCGGTGCCGGTCCTCTCGTTCAGATGCACACCGCTCAGGAGCTGGCACCCCACGCCGACCGCGAACGCACCGAAAAGGATCTGACCGGAGCCACCAGCCACCTGTTCCACGCCGACGCCGGGAAGACCCTGACAGTCCCCGAGAGCCTGCGGGAGGAGTGGACGCCGGACCGCGTCCGTCTGGCCGCGTTGCAGTACTCCTCGTACGGGCGCCCCGTCGAAGGGCGTTCGACTCCCCACGCCGTGGTGCTGGAGGCGTTCCCCGAGCCGGGCGTCCGTCTGGAGATCCACCACGAGCTCGGCGCCGACGGCATGTGGAAGATCGCCGACTACACGATCCACCCGGACGAAGGCACGGAACCGCCGCAGCTGTGGCAGCCCGACGAGGAGCTGAAGAGCGCCGCGGCCGGGATGGACGTCGACCCGGGACACCTCTTCGTCCTGAGCGAGAAACTGGGCCTGAGACCCAGGGAACTGACCAGTGCGGCGGCGCTCCTGCGCGGCCTCGCAGACCCGGATGCGGTCATCTCCGAACTCCAGCTGCTGGCCGCCAACATGGGATTCGGTGATGCGGAACAGCTGACTCAGCAGATGAGTGCGCTCGGCATCGGCGTCGAGCACTGGTGGGATCTCGCGGCCCATCTGCGGAGCAGCGGCCACACCGTGCCCGACCTGATCCAGGCGGGGCCTGGCAGTGACCTGGCCGCGGCCTGGGAGCAGCGGAAGCAGGGACCTGTCCGCCGGGACATCGTGACGCGGGCCCTCGCGCTCGGCGTCCATCCACGGCGGCTGGAGATGGTGATGAACGCGGCACTGATCAACGATCCCGGAGTGTTCGCCGGGGAGGACCCTAGATCCTGGGACGGGCTTACGCCGCAGCAGATCGCCGAGCAGCGATTCGGGGGGACCACGCGCGGAGATTTCGACGGGATGGCGGCGCACCTCGGGATGGTCTCGCCGCCGCTGAGCGCGTGGGCCGCGTTCGACGGGTGGGTCAGCGCCTCCGGGGACCGTGCACCCCGCGGATGGGAGGAACTGACGCATGCCGTGGCGCTGTGGCGGCTCGGGCGGCACGGCCCGGCGGACGGCCT
This sequence comes from Streptomyces sp. NPDC058195, assembly GCF_042883525.1. Taxonomy (NCBI): domain Bacteria; kingdom Bacillati; phylum Actinomycetota; class Actinomycetes; order Kitasatosporales; family Streptomycetaceae; genus Streptomyces; species Streptomyces sp. NPDC058195. The sequence continues at coordinate 9,122 of NZ_JBHVVM010000028.1, read as the reverse complement.
GCCCGACGGTTCGGACCCTCGCCCGCTCGCCCTCCTGGTCTCGTCGCTGAACATCATCCCCGCGTACGCCCGCATCTACATCGAGGGGCCCGGCCGGATGGCTGGTCCGCTCCCGATGACCATGGACCTGGACCAGAGGCACAAGGCCGCCCGTAAGGCAGCCAAGGCGTTCTACGACCCCGCGTGGAACGGCACGCCGAACCCTCTCAGCGTGCTGGGCATGGCCGACACGCTCGGCATCGACCCCCGCCTCCTGGCCCGGATCCCGGAGCTCGCCATCCCTGGCAGGGGGACTGTCTCGAAGCTGGTCTGGCACGGCAACCCGTTCTACGACGCCGAGCTGGTGCGGCAGAGCCTCGCCGAACTCAGGCTCGTCCCGGGTGACCTGGCCTGGTTCCAGGACCTCGTGATGACGGACAGGGACATCAGGGACTTCTGGAGCTACGTGGAGGAGCACCGGGCGAACGACACCGAGCTGGCGGGGCTGTGGGACGGGGACAGGCAGAAGGGACCGGCGGCGGCTCTGAAGTGGGCCGTGGACAGAGCGGTGGAGAAGAAGGGGTTCGCCTCACGTCCCCCGACGGCGCGGGAGGGCGAGCCGAGTGACGGCGCGGCGCGTCACTCGTCCGCGGTGAATGGCCCGCCCGGAGCCGAACCGCCCGGCACCCGTCCGCCCTCCGCGCAGGGAACGCCGCTGCCCGACACCCTGCTGGCCCTGACCAGACAGCTGAGTACCACCAGCGCCGATGACAGGACGGGACTGGCCGACGCGGACCTGTTCCAGGGTGCGGGCCCCGCCGCTCGCGACATGAGGCTGGGTGCCTTCCGCACGGCGGTGATCCAGGCCGAGACCATCGTCGACGTGGACGAACGGGCCGCGCACATCGCCTCGGACATCAAGGCGAACCAGTACCTCACCGATGGCAACACCAGGACGGCGACCGCCGCGGTCTTCACCACCTACGCCACCGCGGGCACCGGCCTCGCAGCGACACCGCTGGAAGTGTTCGCCGCGATCGGCGAGGCTGAGGTGAACCCTCGCTTCAACCTGACGGAATGGCTCCGCGAGCGCCACACGGACGACGGCCCCGCGACGGTGCCGTCCGTGGCGGACCTGGAGGACATCAGTGTCGTGGCAGGACAACTCGCCGTGATGGACGCCGAGTTCCAGCGCATCCACCGACAGTGGCGTGACTACCTCGTGAACCATCCGACGGAGTCGGAGGAGACCGCCCACGAGGGGTTCATGACCGAGCTGTTCGGCCAGTCGGAGGCGGACTACGACCTGTGGTACGAACGCGAAGTGCTCGCACGGGCGATCGGCCTCATCCGTCCTGGCGGGAAGTCGGGATTCCTGGACACAGTGGCCGGGAGACGGGCCCCGTTGGACAACGACGAAACCCTCGTCGAGGAGATCGAGCGCCTTATGGGAGTGCTCGGGCTGGACGAGTGACCGGCATGACCAACCAGTAGTACCCATGGACGAGAACAACGAGGAGAGACACCAGTGGCAGTCACGGAGACGCAGAGCGGTACCCCCGAGGGCGCCGACGGCACCGGGGGACCGGAGGAGCCCGGGGCCCCGAAGGCCGCGCGGGCGCGTGCCACGGCGTCCGTCAGCAACGGAGTGATCGGCGCGGAGCCGGACGAGCCGGAGACCACCCCGGACAAGACGTCCAACGCCGCCAGCCCCGAGACCGAGGCAGAGCCGGCGGCCGCGGCCGCGGTGGCGGAGGAAGCCGAAGCGAAGGCCGAGGCCGCGACGGCAGGCACCGGGGCCGCCGGGGAGGGCGAGGCGAGGGCCGAGGCCGCGACGGCGGCGGGCGTCGCGTCCGCGCTGAGGGGCAGCGGCACATCCGGGGCGGCGGAACCCGAGGCCGGGGCAGGCGCGGAGCCCGCGACGGATCCCGGTGCCGGTACCCGGACCGAGGCGACGGCCGGGCCGTCGTCGTCGGCCGGGACAGCACCGTCCACCGAGGAGTCCGCCGAGCCCGCACCGACGACCGTGGCCACGGCGCCTTTGGCCGTTGCCCCGGCCACGCCGTCCGGCAGCCGCTTCTCCTGGCTGCGTTCCGGACGTACGGCCACGGCCGCCGCCGCCTCCGGCGGCTCGGGCGACGGCGGCGCGGACGCGGAGGGCGCCGGAGTGCCGGGGAACCCGAACCGGATATCCCGCCCCATGGTCGCCGCCGCCGCGATCGGCGGTGTGGTCCTGCTCGCCGCCCCCTTCATCATCAGCGCCACGTCGGACGACGACCCGAAGGGCGGCAAGGGGAAGACCGCGGCCGCCGGATACGACGGCCCCAGCACCTCGCCGGACGGCTACATACCCAGCGCCGAGCAGGACGGCGGGAAGGCCCCCGGCGGCAAGACTCCCGGAGGCCGTGCACCGGCCGACAAGAAGGACCCGTCCGGGAAGATGCCGGCCGGACCGGTGAATGACGCCGTCGCCGACTCTGGCGGAAAGGCCAAGGCCGACGACAAGCCGTCGTCCGACGGCACGAGCAAGGCCCCCGCCAAGTCGGGCTCCGGCTCCTCGTCATCGTCCTCCTCGTCGTCATCGTCCTCGGCCTCCTCCTCATCGTCCACCGGGACGAAGACGGGAGGAACCACCGTCAAGTCCTCCGCCCCGAAGTACTCCGGTTACGCGGGACCGCACTGCTCGGGCTCCGGTGTCTCCTACACCGAGCGCGGCTCTTCCAAGGTCGCCAACGACGACGATCTGTGGACGACGGCCGTCGGCGGTTACTCGTCCAACGGGTGCAACGGCCGCTACCGCTCGCTCCCGATGTCCGGCGACAACCGCGACGCGGGCAACTACGCGACCTGGTCGTTCAACACCGGTGCCGTCACCTCGGGCACCTGCCGCATCAGCGTCTACATCCCCGGCTCCAGCGACATCCGGCACGTTGGCGGTGCCCCGTCCTACTACACCATCCACGCCGGAAGCGGATCCGGTGGAGCACAGCTGGCGAGCTTCAGCATCAACCAGGTCGGCCACCGGGGCCAGTGGGTGGCGGCCCCTAGTGTGAAGATCAACGGCGGCCGGGTGTCCGTCGTGCTGCACGACCGGGGCAAGGACTGGAACTCCAAGGGCCCGACGGACGCGCACCACGCCGCGGACGCGATCTACGCGAGCTGCAGCTGACGTCCAGGAGTACGCGCCGGGCCCAGGACGAAACCGGGCCCGGCGTTCTCCGCTCACTGCCGCGCGCCGCCTGCCGCGTACCGAAGGGTGAACGGCGTCCCTACTGCCAGGCGGGGTGGGGCCCCTCGGGATGGCGCACGCGGAGGCGCCGTTGACGCCGTTGCCGTTGCCGCCGGTGTGCCGACGGGCCCGGCGCGGGATCCGGTGTACGGCCCCGGAGCTTGCCGTCCGCGCGGTGTGGGGTGGTTCGTTGCTCCTGTGCGGGCGGGTGGCGGACGGGTATGGCCCGGGACGGGCTGTTAGGCGATGGCGGGCGGCACGGGGGTGGCCTGGTGGTAGTACATCCGCCATGCGGAGGCCGGGTCCTGCTTGCGCCAGAGTGAACTGCGCCGTGCCCGCTCGCCGTTCGAGGTGGTCTCGTAGGTGAGATGGACCAGCCCGGGAGACAGCAGGACGCCGGTGAAGCGTGAGGGTTCGTAGAGCGGACCGTCTTGGGCGGTGCCGTCGAGGCCGGGCAGCGCGGCCATCATCTCCTCGTAGGTCCACCGCCGTCCTGAAGCGCCGACCTCGACGAAGTCCGGGTCCAGCAGCTGCCGGGCGAGTGAGCGTGTGGCGCGCACGCTGGGGTCCATCAGACGCAGCTCGGCTGCGATGGCTTCACGTACCTCGTCTGTTTCGTGGCTCATGCGGACATCTTCGCCTGGGCGGACAAGTCCTTCGCAACCGAGTTTCTGAGGGCTCCGGCTGGGGCCGGTGCGCTGGCCGGTGCTGGGGGCGGTGTCCGGGCAGGGTCTGCGGGATGGCGCTGATCTGTTCCCGGCGGCTTTCCGGGGCTGTGCAGCCCCGCTGCTGCCCGAGCGGCTTTCTCGCCGGGGGCTGTTCCGGGCCGTGTGTGGTGCCGGACCGGGGCGTGCTGGCGGCATTGTCTGCGTGCTGGGCAAGGGGCCCCGGCGTGGCAGCGTCGGCGCTGCTGCGACGAAGGCCAGGATCGCAGCCCGCTCTGGAATGGCGGCATCAGGCCCTTGACCGTCCGACGCGGTGCCGCCCCCGGCCCTGGCCGCACCGGCTGGGCCATGGGGCGGACCCTGTTCCCGCGCGGCGTCGGCCCCACCGCCTGGCCTCACCAGTCCAGATGAATCCGTATCCGCTCTGGGGAGGGCGAGTTGATCTCCGCCAGGGCCTGCCCGGACGTGCCTGCGGCGTCGTCTGCCTGCGGCGGTATGGCGAGGCGACCTGGTTCCTGTCGCTCAGTAGCAGCGCAGACGAGCCGCGTTTCCGTCGATGCGTAGCATGCAGTTCCTGAGCACGCGCAACGGCGGCTCACGGCCATGCACGGGCACGAGGGTCAGGTCCAGATCCCGCAGTGGTCTGGCAACGCGGACAAAGCGGCTTCCGTCGGGATCGGGGCCTGTGAGAGCCGCGAGCCCCTCGAACAGGGCCCTGACGCTCTCCCAGCCCGGACCAGGGGAGAAATGCATCAGAAAGAACGGCTGGTCACATCCGTGCTCGCTGAGCTCCCCGATCAGGGTGTCCCCCTGCATCAGCCGCCACGTGGCCACGGCGCCCCATCCCCACGAGATCCCGTCCAGGGCCGCGATCCTTGCACACACGCCCCGCGTGAGGAAGCCGCCCGCCCCAGGCCGGAAGGCGCTGGGACCGGAGCGCCTGGGGCACGGTCAGGTTCCGCCCCGGGACCAGTGGTCCTCGGACAACGGCACGACGGCGCCAGGCCGCGGCACCCCGCTCTCTTCCGGGCAGGGCTGGGCAGCCCGCCCCCGGGCCGAGCCGGGGGTGTTTCACCGGTGGGGCGGCCGGGCCGCGGGCTGCCGTACGGGCTGTCGTACGGTCTGTTGTCCCGGGCGGCGGCCAACGGCGCCTGGGGCGGGACGGCGGACCCGTGCCTTGCCGGGGCGGCGGGGGCAGGCGCATGCGGTGCCCCCGTTCGCCGTGATCCCCGGCACGGACGTGCACCAGGTCCTCGACGGCCGCCATGAGGACGTGTTCCGGATCGTGGAGTCGGCCCACCGGCCCGGCCGGGGACGCCGCCTTCTACCGAGCCTGGACCCGCAAAGAAGCCCCACCTCAAAGCCGTCGGCCTCGGCACCCCGGGCAGGCCGCTCAACACCCTGGACGTCCACTCCGTCCAGGACGGACCCGTACGGGTCACCCATCGCTACCGAGGAGAGGAAACCCGCTGGCAGGTCATCGGCCTCACCCTCGGCGACCGCTGGGCGGCCTCTGCGGCCCGCCCGGAAACCAGCCCCCTGGATCCCGTACACCTCCACACCCCGCAGGACAGTCGGCCGAACGCCGCAGGACCCCTTCCTACGGTGTTCAGCCACGTCTGATAATCACCCGACACCTCGTCATATACCGTCAGTAGAAACGGAGTAGATCGAATACAGAGCCACCGGCCATCATCGTGCCGATGCCGTATACGCTCGGAAACCATTCCCCCCTGACCCTGAACCCCACTACGGAAAGGACAGGTCGCACCATGGTGACCGAGACGAGCCGCCCTTCCCCCAGCAACGGCTGCAACACGGTCAACCGGGGGCACGCCCTTCGCCTGGCCGACGTGACCAAGGTGTACGGCAAGAACGGCAGCGGAGTCCGCGCCCTGGACGGGGTCTCCGCAGCCATCGAGCGCGGCTCCTTTACCGCCGTCATGGGCCCCTCCGGCTCCGGGAAGTCCACCTTCCTCCACTGCGCCGCCGGTCTCGACAAGCCCACCACCGGCCAGTCCTACATCGGCGACACCCAGCTCAACGACATGAACGAGACCCAACTGACGAAACTGCGCCGCCAGCGCATCGGCTTCGTCTTCCAGGCGTTCAACCTCATCCCCTCCCTCTCCGTCCGCCAGAACGTCGAACTCCCGCTGCGCCTGGCGGGCGAGAGCCTCGACCACAACTGGCTCGACGAGATCCTCGGCCGCGTCGGCCTGGCAGGCCGCGCCTCCCACCGCCCCGCCGAACTCTCCGGTGGCCAGCAGCAGCGCGTCGCCATCGCCCGCGCCCTCATCACCCGCCCCGACGTCATCTTCGGCGACGAACCCACCGGCGCCCTCGACACCGTGACCGCCAAGGAGATCCTCTCCCTGCTGCGCGCCTGCGTGAACGAGACAGGCCAGACCGTCGTCATGGTCACCCACGACCCGGTCGCCGCCTCCTACGCCGACACCGTCATCTTCCTCGCCGACGGAAAGATCGCCGGACAGATGCAGTCCCCGACCGCCGACCTCGTCGCCGAGCGCATGACACACCTGGGAGCCTGGGCCTGATGCTGCGCTACGCACTGCAGACACTCAAAGCCCGCAAGGGCGGCTTCATCGGCGCCTTCCTCGCCCTGTTCTGCGCCGCCGCCCTCGTCACCGCCTGCGGCATCCTGCTGGAGACCGGCCTGCGCGGCACCATCGCCACCGAACGCTACGCCGGAGCCCCGGTCATCGTCGGCGCCGACCAGAACGTCCACCAGACCACGGTCAAGAAGAAGAAGGGCAAGGTCAAGGAGAAGCACAAGGCCAAGCCCCTGGCCGAACGCGTCTGGCTGCCCGCCGACACCACCCGCACCCTCGCCGCCCTGCCCGGCGTCCGCGCGGCCGTCCCCGAGACGACCTTCCCCGCCTACGCCGTCGGCCCCCAGGGCCGCATCGTCCCCGGCATCGACAGCAAGCCCTCCTACGGCCACGCCTGGACCTCCGCCGCGCTGACCCCCTTCGAGCTCACCGACGGCAAGGCGCCCACCGCCCCCGACGACGTCGTCCTGGACCGTGAACTGGCCACCCGCACCGGACTGAAGACCGGCAGCAGCCTCGTCATCCAGTCCACCGGCACCCCCGCCACCTACAAGGTCAGCGGCATCGCCGCGGCCAAGGGCGGCGACCTGCATCAGCAGTCGTCCCTGTTCTTCAGTGACGACACTGCCCGTGATCTGTCCGGGCGGGCTGGCCGGGTCACCGTCGTCGGTCTGCTGCCCAAGCCTGGTGTTACCCCCGGTGACCTCGCTGACCAGGCGGCTAAGGCTCTGGTTGGTGATGGCCGTAGGTACACCATTGCCACCGGCGGCGGACGCGGCCCCGTCGAGTTTCTCGACGCAGGCAAGGCCCGCGTCAAACTCGTCTCCATGGGAGGCGCCATGGGCGGCACTTCCCTCCTTGTCGCGGTCCTCGTCGTCGTCGGCACCTTCGCCCTGTCCATCCAGCAGCGCTACCGTGAGCTCGCCCTGCTGCGCGCTATTGCCGCCACCCCTCAACAGGTCCGGCAGCTGATCGGCCGCGAGGCCCTCATCATCGGCGGTCTGGCTGGCGGCCTCGGCGCGGTGGCGGGTCTGCCTATCGCGTACTGGCTGCACAGCAAGTTCATCGACTTCAAGGCCATCCCCGACACCCTCGAACTCACCTTCAGCTTCGTGCCGTTCGCCGCCGCTGTCGGCGCGGCCCTGCTCGGTGCGTGGGTTGCGGCCCGCGTCTCCGCACGCCGCACCGCCCGCATCCGCCCCGCCGAGGCGCTGTCCGAGGCGTCCATGGAGCAGCGTCACTTCGCCTGGGGGCGCCTTGGCGCGGGCGTGTTCGTCCTGGCTCTCGGCATCGGCGTCGTTGTCCTGCTGGGCTTCCTGCGCACCGAACCGGCCTCCCAGCCCGTCACGTTCCTGTCCGTCGTCGTCCTGGCCGTCGCCGTGTCCCTGCTGGGCCCGGTCATCGCCAGGATCGCCGTCGCGGTCCTGGGGATCCCGCTCAGGGTCTCCCGCGTCGGCGGCCACCTCGCCACCGCCAACGCCCGTGCCAACGCCAAGCGGATGGCCGCCGCGGTCACCCCGCTCGTCCTGCTCATCGGCATGGCCTGCACCGTGCTGTTCGTGCAGACCACCATGGGCGATGCCGCTACCGCCCAGGCCAGGGCCGGGAACAAGGCGGACTGGGTGGTCGCCTCCGAGGGCCCCGGCGTTCCCGCCGGAGCGGCCCGGGCCCTGAGCGAGGTACCGGGTGTCACCCAGGTCACCGAGATCGTCCGCACCCAGGTCCGCGTCGGCCTCGACAAGTACCCCGCCCAGGGCATCTCCGTCCAGGGCCTGAGCACCAACTGGGATCCCGATGTCTCCCGCGGCAGCCTCAAGGGCTTCGGTGACAAGAGCATCGCGATGAGTGACGTCTCCGCCGACCACCTCGGCAAGAAGCCCGGTGACACGCTCAAGGTCACCCTGGGCGACTCGACCGTCGTCGTCCTGAAGGTTGCCGCCGTCTACGAACGCGGCCTGGGTTTCGGCGACCTGACCATGTCCCACGGCCTCGTGGCCCGCCACGTCGACAACCCGCTCGCTTCCTCCGTCCTGGTCAAGACCGCCGGCGACGGCAGGGCGGGCCGCGAGCAGCTGACCGCCGCACTGGGGCACTTCCCTGGCACCGGTGTCCTGGACCGCACCCAGGTCGACGACCTTCAGGCCGGTGTCCAGCAGTCCAACGCCGAGGTCAACTACCTCGCGATGGGCCTGATCATCGCCTTCACCGCGATTGCCGTGGTCAACACCCTGGCCATGTCCGTCTCCGACCGCACCCGCGAGTTCGCCCTGCTCCGGCTCGTGGGCACCACCCGCCGCCAGGTGATGTCGATGCTCAGGATCGAGTCCGCTCTGATCGTCCTGGTCGCCGCTGTCCTCGGCACCGCCATCTCCCTCGCCGTCCTGACCGCCTTCAGCGTCGGAATGACGGGCGCCGCCCAGCCCTCCATCGACCTGCCGGTGTTCCTCGGGGTTCTGGGCTTCGCCGCTGTGCTCACTGCCGCCGCGACCCTGATCCCCGGCCGTGTCGCACTCGGCGGCCGTCCGGCCGACGTCATCAGCGCCCGCCAGTAGCCCCGCACCCGTACCGCCACGCCAAGAGATGTCTGTGTTTGTGGTGGTGGGTGTGTGGGTGGTTTGTGGGGTGTATTTTTTGGGGTGGTGTGGTGGTCGAGTTTTGGGGGGTTGTTGTGCGGGG